>NZ_CP051217.1:3090000-3269179 GCF_012516475.1 Parasphingorhabdus halotolerans
TCTCGCCTCGACCGTGAGGCAGGACGCACCTACGCACATTTGCATGTGCCGACGAGCTGCCGTCATTGCGAGCATCCACACTGCATGTCTGATTGTCCGCCCGATGCGATCCATCGCGGGCAGGACGGTGAGGTGTTCATCGACGATACGTGTATCGGCTGCGGCAATTGCCAGCGTTATTGTCCTTACGGTGTGATCCGCATGGACAAGGTGCCGCCCAAGAAGCCTGGCCTGCTCAACTGGCTGCTTTTTGGTTTCGGTCCCGGCCCGGGTGAACCCGACAAGAAATGGTCCTATGCCAATAGCGATCCGACCGTCGAAAAGCCCAAAAAGGCGATCAAATGCGATATGTGTTCGGGGATTAAGGGTGGCCCGGCCTGTGTACGCGCTTGCCCGACGGGCGCTGCCATCCGCGTCGCGCCAGAGGAATTTTTGACAGTATCCAAACTTGAAGGGGAGGATGTCTAATGGCTTCTGTTCCCGCTCCCGGTGCTCCTGCCAAAAAGAAAGTCGCGATGCATGACGGTTTTTTGGGGCATGCTGGCTATCGCTGGTTAAAGATCTCGTCGGCGATAATGCTCGTTTGTATTGTCAGTTATTTTTTCGTCGACGTCTCGCCGCGCCATAATGGTGGTAGTTGGTATGGCTACACTTTGGGCACAATCGGGGCTCTGCTGATCTTGTGGCTGACGATGCTCGGTGTGCGCAAACGGGCGATGACTTCTGGCAGATGGTCGCTCAAGGCTTGGACTTCGGCGCATATCTATCTTGGTTTGAGTCTGGTTGTAATTGGCACCTTGCATACCGGTTTCCAGTTTGGATGGAACATCCACACGGCTGCCTATGCCTTTATGATGATCGTGATTATTTCTGGCATTTTCGGCATTTATTATTACGCAACGCTACCCCAAGCGCTCTCGGACAACCGCGATGAAATGACCGAAACGCAAATGCTTGAAAGCTTACGTTCGTTAGACCGGCAACTGCATGAATCGGCACAGCCCTTGTCAGCGGAACATGCCGCACTGGTTTTGCAATCGCTCGAGCAAGATCCTTTTGGCGGTGGTTTCTTCCGCCGGATTTCCGGCAAATATCCCAATTGCGCGACCCGGCAAGCGCAGGCTGATTTGCGACGTGAGCGTGCCTATCAACCGCGCATGGGCGGGGAAGACCCTCTCGACAAAGTGGATGCACTTCTCGAGAAAAAAGAAGCCACGCTCGCGCGCGTGCGGCGACACTTGAAGCTCAAGGCTACATTACAGGTGTGGCTATTCGTTCATGTTCCCATAACTTTTGCTCTGATCGCGTCGCTCTCGGCGCATATCATCAGCGTATTCTTTTACTGGTAGGATGGAGATAGACGCATGACTTTTATCGTCCGCCAGATTGCTGTTACCGCTGATGGTCGCGAGATTATCCGCTCCAATCCGTTTGATGCGCCCGAGATTGGTATTGGTCGCAACTCGGAAAACGCGATTCACCTTCCCGATCTTGCTGTCCATCCCGAGCATGCCGTTATCCAGCGGCGGGACGATGGTCAGATCGTTGTTAAAAGCATTTCAGGCCAAAACTTTACCCATGATGGACGTTCGCGAATATCGGTCACCTTCAACCCTGCCAAAGGCGCAGAACTCGGTTTTGGCGGGCATCTTATTTCGGTGTCGCAAGACGAAGAAGGTACAATCTTCACGGTCAAGCGTGCGGCAGCGGTCTCGGATTCGGCTGAAGAGCGGGAAGAGGGTGCGCTTTATACCTTAAAAGGCCTGCTCCCTGGCAAGCGTATTAGCGCTTGGAGCTTTATCGCACTGGTGCTGGCCGCGTTTCTTGTTTGGCCGATTTATACGTGGGCAACCTATCGCGGTATAGAAGAACGGCCGAAAGAATTCCATGCTGATACGATGTGGTCATCAGGCGCATTAAGCCAGGCCCATCATAGCCTGGAAGGCGATTGTCAGGCCTGCCATGTTGACGCTTTTGTGACGGTGCAGGATAAAACCTGTTTGAATTGCCATGAAGATGACGCCCATGATCACGCCGATCCAAAGCGGCTGCTAACTGCGGTTGGCGACCCCGAAGGATTTGAAAAAGTTGGTGCTGCTTTTGCTGCTGCCTTTAACAAACCACGTGGGAGGTGTGTCGAATGTCACACCGAGCATGAGGGCGCTGGTGCTATGGAACCCACTGCGCAAAAATTCTGCGCTGATTGCCACCAAGGAATGGACGGACGTTTGACTGATACCAAGCTTGAAAATGCGTCAGATTTTGGCATCGAGCACCCGCAGTTCCGGCCTGCCGTGTTGATTCGTCCCGGTGGCAAAAATCCGCCGCGTAAGCGCATCTCTCTGGATGATAAACCGACAGAATATAACGGGCTGAAATTCCCGCATGATCTGCATTTGTCGAAAACCGGCGGAGTCGCGCAAATGGGGCGGCGACTCTCGCGCAAATTTGATTTTGGCGATTCGCTAGCCTGTAAAGATTGCCATACGCCAGATCCGAAAGGCGTGCGATTTGAGGCTGTCGATATGGAAGAAAATTGTAGCATGTGTCACAGTCTGGCTTTTGACAAAATCGGCGGAACGGTCAGAACTCTGCGACATGGCGAGCCTGCGCAGGTGCGCGCGGACCTGCAAGCTTATTATCGCTCCACTGGGCCCAAACGTCCGATTAATCTGGGCGGAATGGCGCGACGGCGCCCCGGAGAAATTAACCAAACGCGTGTAGCCAGCGATTATGCTCGCGCTGTTAAATTCCGCCCAAGCCGCGCAAACATGGCTATCAGCCAAGTCTTTTCGCGGGGTGGTGCCTGTTTTGATTGCCATGGTGTTAACCCGCCAACCGCGCGTGGACGGGTTGATTACAGCATCCAGCCGGTTACTCAAACGGACCGGTATATGCAAAAGGGCTGGTTCAGCCACGAAGCGCATAATGATGAGGATTGTACCTCGTGCCACAACGCTACGAAATCCGACGATGCGCGCGATTTGTTGTTACCGGGCATTAAAACCTGCCGCGAATGTCATGGTGGTGAATTCCAGAAAACATCAGATGTTCCATCGACATGCGCTATGTGCCATGACTATCATGCCGATGATGGCGCTCCTTGGTTGATCAAAGAGCAGCAGAAGGACAAAAGGAAAAAGCCGGATAAGAAAATTGCGGCGCGCTAGACAGATCGCAAAAAGGGGAGGGCGCCCATGTTAATGGCGCAGGTAACGGATATCCATCTGGGATTTGACCCGGATAATCCGGCTGAATTTAATCGAAAGCGACTGGATCAGGCGCTTAAAACAATTTGCGATATGATACCACAGCCAGATGTGCTTCTGGCTACCGGAGATCTCGTTGATCGCGGTGATCAGGACAGTTATCGGCGGCTGGAAAATGCTTTCTCAGTGGTCCCGTTTCCTGTCTATATGTGTTTGGGTAATCATGATTTGCGCGCGCCGTTCCAACGGCAGTTTCCCGATGTGCCAACAGCTGACGGCTTTGTGCAGTATGAGGTAGATGACGGGGCGCTTAGACTTATTTTCCTAGATACATTAGAAGAAGGCCGTCATGGTGGCGCATTTTGTGAGGTCCGCGCCCAATGGCTTGCTGACCGACTAACAGAAAAACAAGATAAACCGACAGTTTTGATTTTGCATCACCCGCCGGTGGAATCAGGCATCGCCTGGATGAACACCCATCCCGATGAGCCTTGGGTAGACCGGCTTGCTGACACAATTTCTGGTCATGATCAGGTGGTCGGGATGATAACCGGCCATTTACACCGCAATATTTCAACTTCGTTTGCAGGAACGAGTCTTTCAATATGTGCCTCGACAGCGCCGCAAGTCGCATTTGATCTGGAGCCTATTGACCCTGAGAACCCCGATGGTCGCAATATGATCGTCGCTGATCCACCGGCTATTGCGCTGCATTGGTGGAATGGAAAGCAGATAGTTAGCCACTTCGAAACGGCGGAAGAGCATGTCATGCTCGCGCGATACGACAAAAATCTGCAACCGCTGGTGCGTGCATTGTTGGCAGAGCGCCCCGAGTAGGTTTTTCCAGCCCAACATGGTCGTTCATCGATGTGAAAGCGCCGTTTGTCTAAAATCTGATTTCTTATGCAACCTTCTTTGCGTTTTCGTCGCCGTTTCTGTAACAAGTCGGCATTGGCGCAGCGCGCGAAGAATTTGGCCCGCAACAGGGGCCAGTTATTTGGAGAGACAAAATATGCGATTCATCATTTCTAGCCGGAAATTTTTTCTTGGAGTTTCCAGTGCTGCCCTATTGGGAGCGACTGCTTCCCCTGCCTTGGCCGATAATCACGGAAAGAAAATGACGACAGCCGAACTGAACAAGATGAGTCTGACGGAAACAGCCGATAACGATGCTGCGGGCAATACGATCCTCCAACAATGGACCGGCCCGTATGACGGCGTGCCACCCTGGGATGAAGTGAAGGTTTCCGATTTTCCGGCTGCATTCCAGGCGACAATGGACAAGATACAGGCCGATGTGAACGCCATTCGCGACAATCCTGAACCGGCGACATTCGAAAATTTCACTGCACCGATGGAGTTGGTTGGCAATGAAGCCAATAACCTGTTTTCGATCTGGGGTGTGCATAGCAGCAACCTTTCGAATGACGAAGTCCGCAAGATTCAGGGCGAGTGGTTGCCCAAGGTATCGGCTTTCTTTGATCAATTGACTCTTGATCCCAAATTGCTCGCCAAGACCAAGACGGTTTATGACAGCCGGGAATCCGCTGGGCTGGATGCCATGCAAAAGCGGCTCGTCGAGCGCAGCTACGAACAGCTGGTCCGGGACGGTGCGCTGCTTGACGGTGCCAAAAAGGAACAGCTAATCGCCTATAATACCGAACTGGCGAAGGCTTTTAACGATTTTTCAAACAAGGTTCTCGCCGATGAGGAAACCTTTATCTTCGTGACCGACGAAGCCGATCTGGCGGGACTCCCGGACAGTTTTGTGGCCTCGATCAAGGCCGCTGCCGAGGCACAGGGTAAAACCGGCTGGGCGCTCAAGAACACCCGCTCGGTGATGCAGCCATTTCTCGAAAACAGTACCCGCCGGGACCTGCGCGAAAAAGTCTATACCGCTTATGTCAATCGCGGCGACAATGGTGACGATAATGACACCAATGCGACGATCGCAAAAATCCTGAAATTGCGGGCTGATCGCGCCAAGCTATTGGGTTTCAAGACCCATGCTCATTACCGGATGGCCGACACGATGGCGAAAGAACCCGAAGCGGCGATGGACCTGATGATGAAAGTCTGGCCAGCAGCGGTTGCGCGGGTCAAGGAGGAAGTTGCCGACATGCAGGCGATTGCCGATCAGGAAGGTGCGGCCATCACCATCGAGCCGTGGGATTACCGTTTCTATGCGGAGAAAGTCCGCAAGGCGAAATATGACCTCGATTCCGCCGAGATCAAACCCTATTTCCAGCTCGACAAGATGATGGATGCGCTGTTCGATGCCGCAGGAAAATTATACGGTCTGACCTTCACCGAAACCACCGGCAGCATTCCGGTATTTGATCCGGAAGTCCGCACCTTTGAAGTCAAGCGCGGCGACCAGGTTATCGGTGTCCAGTATTTCGACAATTATGCCCGCAACGGCAAACGCTCGGGTGCGTGGATGACTACTTATAAGGACAAGTACAAGCTAGGCGGTCACAACAATTATTCGGCCACCTCGAACAACAATAATTTCGTCAAGGGCGGTGACGGCGAGCCGACGCTGATCAGCCTCGATGATGCCTCAACCCTTTTCCACGAATTTGGTCATGCGCTGCACTATCTCAACTATGACATCACCTATCCAGGCCTTGGCGGCACGCCGCGCGACTTTGTCGAATATCCTAGCCAGGTGAATGAGAACTGGTTGATGACGCCTTATATTCTCTCGACCTACGCTCGCCATTACAAGACCGGCAAACCGATCCCGAAAGCTCTGGTGGACAAAATTCAGGCGTCGAAGACGTTCAATGAAGGTTTCTCCACCGTCGAGTATCTGTCCAGCGCGATTATTGATATGATGCTGCACAACCGCGAATTGCCAGTTACCGATCCGGACAAGTTCGAGCGGGAAACGCTGACCGCCATCGGCATGCCGAAGGAAATTGCGATGCGTCACCGCCTCCCGCAGTTCAACCATCTGTTCTCGTCGGACGCCTATTCAGCGGGCTATTACAGCTATCTCTGGTCGGAAACGATGGACGCTGATACCTGGGCCGCGTTTGAAGAAGCGGGCAGCCCGTGGGACAAGGAAACCGCCGAGCGGTTCCGCACGATTTTGCTTGCCACCGGCAACGAAACCGACCGCAAGGAAGCGTACCGCAAATTCCGTGGCCGCGATCCAGAGGTTAAATATATCCTCAAGAAACGCGGTTTCCCGGTACCAGGTGAAAGCACCGATGTGGGCATCGGCGGCAAGGGTGACGCGAGCAAATAGGCTTGCTGACGAAATTCGGTAAGAAAGAAGGGGGCCATTTGGCTCCCTTCTTTTGCCTTGCGCATAAGATTAAGCGGATCGCTACATATTGAGGGGCTCCCGTTCAACGCTACTCCACATTCTTTTGATCCGTCGCTTGCCGCGATATTCTAGCAGAACAAGCGCCGGAATAAGCAGTTGCAAGATGATCGCGCCGAACAGCACGCCAAAGCCGAGACTGGCCGACATCGGGATTAAAAACTGGGCTTGAAGGCTGGTTTCAAAGGTGATCGGCGCAACGCCGAGAAATGTGGTGAGTGAGGTCAGCATGATCGGGCGGAAACGCGATTTGGCACCGTCTAATATCGCGTCCTCAATCGGCATGCCGTTACTGAGATTTTCGTTGATAAAATCAATTAAAATCAGCGAACCATTTACGATTACGCCCGACAACGCGATAATACCGAACATACTGAGAACTCCCAGCGGCAGGCCTAAAACCAGATGACCGATTAACGCGCCAATAATGCCAAAGGGGATAACGGCCATGATGATGAGCGGCTGGATATAGGAACGGAATGGGATGGCCAGCAACGCATAAATTGCAATCAGAGCCGCGAGAAAGGCCAAGCCGAGATCACCGAAAGACTCCTGCTGTTCCTGCTGTTCCCCACCAAAGCTGTACAGCAATTGCGGGTAGTCGGCCTGCAACTCCGGCATGATTTCATTTTGCAGCGCATCGGCAATTTCCTGCCCGGTGACGATATTGTCATCAATATCGGCAGTAATGGCAGTAACCCTTCGGCCATCTGTCCGACGGATTACTGCAGGCGCTCGGCCAAAGGAGACCTCGGCCAAAGTTGCCAAGGGGACTTCCCCGCCTGGAACGCGAACGCGGAACCGCTCAACGTCGACTATCGAATTACGCTCTTCCTCAGGTAGCCGGACGTAGACGCGCATATCTTCCTGCCCGCGCTGGACCCTAAGCGCCTCATTGCCGAAGAACGCCGCCCTTACTTGTAAAGCTACATCTTGCAACGTCACGCCCAGCGACCGTGCCTCTGGCTTCAATCTAAGCTGAATTTCTTTCAAGCCCTCATCCTGATCGGTTTCTATGTCAAAGACACCGGCATAACGGCTCAGTTTTTCCATAAGTCTGGCAGATGCGGCATCTACGATTTCCGGATCAGGGTCAGAAATCTGGACATCAATCGGAGCGCCGACAGAGAGAAGATCGGATGCGAAAATCAGGGAGCGAGCTTCGACGATAGGACCGACCGCTTCTCGCCATGCATTTTCGAAATCTTTAGAAGCAAGTTCGCGTTGGTCGCCTGGAATGAAACTAAATTCAATACTGGCAATATTAGATGCAAAGCCGCCGCCAAGAAGAGAACCGGGACCGTTGGTTCTAGGGGGCTGGCCGATCAGCGTGAATATTCCGGTTAATGGGGAAGGCTCGCTTTCGTCCTGATGATCTTCAAACTTGGCGTAGGTTTCCCGACCCCGCTGTTCGATCAATCGCGCAATTTCTTCAGTATCTTCGATTGTAGTACCAGCCGGCATTTCCAGACTGGCGGTAACAATATCCGCTTCGATTGCCGGGAAAAATGAAATCTTGATGATGCCTGCTGGAATTAAGGATGCAAAAATAATGAGAAGTGCAACGCCGCCCGATAAAATGACAAAAGGCATTTGAACCGCAAATTTTAGCGCCCGGTCGAGTGGACCGTTCACAAAGGCTTGATAGTAAAAATCCACCCATGCCTGAATGCGTTCAAAAAATTTGATGACCGGATTGCGTGTTGGTGTTCCAGGTGCGGGTAAGTGGCTCAGATGATTAGGCAGGATCAGCAAGCACTCGACCAACGAGAGGAAAAGAACGGCGACGACGACCAATGGAATATCGGCCAATATTTTCCCGATGATGCCGCCGATTGCGAACAGCGGTGAAAATGCCGCGACGGTTGTGAGCACAGCGAAGATAACCGGTACCGTGACCCGGCGCGCGCCACTTACCGCAGCGCCCATTCCGGTACGGCCACTTTCCCGCCGGGCATAAACACTTTCTCCCACAACAATGGCATCATCAACCACCAGTCCCAGTGCCAAGATGAAACCGAAGAGCGAGAACATATTGATACTCGATCCGGCGATATCGAGTAGAAAAATGGCGCCGATAAAAGTTACGCCAATGCCCAGCGCTGTCCACGCTGCAAGCCGGATATCCAGAAACAAGGTTAGAGCGAGCAGAACCAGAAATAGTCCGATGGCGGCATTTTTCAGCAACAGACTGAGGCGATCATTAAGCAAATCACTGTCATCGCTCCAGATAGCGTAAGATATACCCTCCGGGAGTGAAGCCGCAAATTCACTGGTGAGATAGTCTTTGGTCGCTTTGGAGACGTCCAGCACGCGCTCATCGCTGGTTCGGAAGACCTCGACAAAAGCGACTGGCTTGCCATTGTATAGCGACACCAGATCTGAATCCTGAAATTCATCGCGGATGTCTGCAACCTGGCCAAGCCGGATCAACGCGCCATCGGAATTGCTGACCAGCACGATGTCTTCAAAATTTTGCTGGTTGTAGTTTTGACCAATTGTCCTTACGCGCACTTCTTCACTGTCAGTGTTAATAGAACCGGCAGGACTATCCAGACTGCTGGCCGCGACCGTGCGAGAGATATCGTTGAGAGACAGGCCCAAAGCCTGCAAAGTATTTTGCGGCACTTCAATTGAGACTTCATAATCGCGGATGGAACTGGTATCGACATAAGATATTTCAGGTAGCGCAGCTAATGCTTCCTCCAAACGCGAAGCCGTTTCTTTCAGCGCCGCTTCTGAAACATCGCCGAAAATGGCTATGCGTACCACGCTTTGTCGTGATGTCAGCTCGCGGACATCCGGCTCTTCCGCTTCGTCGGGGAAAGTCTGAATCTGGTCAATTTCAGCTTTTATATCATCGAGCGCCCGGTCGATATCCGCACCCAATTTCAGTTCTACTAATACGGAACCGGTGTTTTCGGCCGCATTGGATTTGATCTGTTTGATATTGTCGACAGCCTCAACCGCTTCTTCGATCTTTTGAACGATCGATTCTTCGATCTCATCAGGCGTCGCGCCGGGAAAAGCGACGCTTATCTGAACTGTATCGAGGCTATTTTCTGCAAAGACTTCCTGCACAATAGTATTGAAAGATACGATGCCGGCGATCAGGAAAAATATCATCAGCAGATTGGCTGCAACGCCGTTGCGCGCCATGAAGGCAACGACCCCGCGTTGTTCCATGATCGCCTTGCTGGGTATTTCAGGACCCGGTTGCGGCGAGTCGAGAGGCTCCGGCAGAGACGTCATTGCGCTTGACCGGAAATCTTTTTGGTGGTTGCCTTGTCGTTTGGTTTTGAAGCCGCTGTTTTTTCTGTTCTCGGTTTTGCGATCCTGACCCGTTGTCCATCTGTCGCTGATTTCAAGCTACTGACCACAACAACCGGTTTTTCGTCCAAATTGTTCGTGGTTATCAGCGCTTCCGTGTCGGTACGCTGCAATATTTCCACCGTTACGCTGCGAAGCCGGCCTTCGCGGACAAGCCAGATTTTGTTACCGGGTCGCAAGGCTGCCAGTGGAAGCGTAGCATATTGGCCCAAAGCTTTGCCGGTGATTTCTGCATCAACGAAACTGCCGACGAATAAAGGCGGCGCGCCCGAAGCGCCTCCTGAAACTTCTCGGTCTGGTTGGTTTGCAGCGGGCGCACCGCCGCGTGTCGGGTTGGGAATACGCAGAAAAACGTCAATAGTCCGTGTTTGCGGATTGAGGACGCTGCTGGCTCTATCGACAAAGGCCTGCCAGCGGTAACGTGTGCCGCCATAGACCGAATATATCGATGCTTCGATGCGATTTAGCCCCGGCTGCCACAACGAGGGGATCAACGCTGCTTCCCTTTCTGATAATGGTATAACCGCTTCAAATGTGCCGGTCCCGACTATTGATCCAAGCGATTGCCCGGGGGCAACATAGCTGCCCAAGGCTACTTCTTCCGAACGTACGACCCCGGAAAAAGGAGCACGGACAACCGTGCGCTGCAGCGCTTTTTGCGCGTCGGCCAATTGTGCCTGTGCGCGCCGCAAGGTGGCGCGTGCAGACAGCAATTGGGGCTGGCGGGTCGCGAGCCGGTTTGTGCTCGTTTGTTGTTGCGGGATATTGCTTGCCGTTTGATTTTTGATCAATTCGTCCGGCGGCAATATCCGTGCAGCATAATCGCTGTCATCGACGTTGGCATATTTTCCGCTGCTGCCGTTAATGCGCTGCTGAAAACGGGCGAGTTCAGCTTTAGCCAGCGCGACCTCTTCTCGCGCTTCCATCACCGCAACATTTTGCGATGCGACATCGGCCTGTGCTGTTTGTACAGCGTTGTTATAATTAGACGGATCAATACGAAACAAGGTTGCTCCGCGCGCAATCCGTTGGCCTTCGCGCAGATTTGGGTTCACATAGACAAGCTTGCCTGCAACTTCCGATGATAAAGTCAGTTCTTCACTAGCGCGGACTGTACCGGCTCCTCTGATCATCAAATTGCCGGAGCGAATTTCAATAGGAATAGCCTGCACCAGCGGGACAAGCGCTTCCGGCGCCTTTTCTTCAGGCTCGGTGCGCGAAAAGATGAGCAATGCAGCAATTATAATCGCTGCAAGTAATACCAGTCCGCCGATAATGCGTTGCCGATGCACTTATTTGTCTCCCTGAATGACTGGATTGGTGTCGGGAACGCTGGAACCATCATTCCAGCTGCCGCCCAAAGCGCGATGAACCGCGAGCCTTGCCAAAGCGACATCGCGCGCCGCCGATGACAGCGAAGATTGTACCTGATATTGCGCCCGCAAGGCATCAAGATAATCAACATAACTGCCAACACCGCTAGCAAAGCGGCGCGATTGCAGCTGCGCCGCGCTTGACGCTTCGTCCAGTTGCGAGAAAAGGAACCGGTAGCGCTGTCGCTCCTCTTCATATCGTTCCATAGCCGAACCTACCTCCTGATAGGCTGTGAGAACAGTGCGCGCATAAACCGCCGTTTGCTGAGCATATTGCGCATCGGCAATTTCGATATTTGCTCTTATCCTTCCACCTTGAAACAAGGGTGCGGTGAGGCTTGCTCCCAAGTTGAGGACCCATTTATCAAAAATATCGAACAACCCGGCAGGACTTCCGGCTTGCGAACCGGATGCCGCAGACAGGCTGAGAGATGGAAAACGCTCTGCGCGTCTTGCGCCGAGATTATAGCGCGCTGAATCGAGTCTGCGTCCTTCTGCATAGATGTCCGGTCGTTGCTCAAGCAATGCAATGGGAAGTCCGGAAGGAATGGGTCTGAAAATCAGTTTAGGAGTCAGTTTTTGCGCCAAAAACTGGTCCATGTTATCGGAATAGCGTCCAACCAATACTGCTAGCTGCCCTTCGGTAGCGGCCAACTGGCTTTCACGTTGAGGCAATCCGGCCTGAATATTCCTAAAATCCTGCCGGACCTGATAAAGTTCAAACGAACTGGCGAGACCCCGTTGATAGCGATTTTCGGTCTGCTCAACGCGGTCACCCAATATATCGATAATTTTTACGGTCAGCTCAATTTGATGACGTGCATCGACAATATCAAAATAGCTGGTGATTGTTTCTGCTTGCACCGCGAGGCGAACGGCCTGGAGATCGGCAGCGGCTGCAAAGGCATCGGCCCGGCCTGCTCGAGCGCCATTGCGCAACTTATCCCAGATATCGAGTTCGTAGGAAAACGCGAGACTGGAGGAATAATTTTCTATCTCGATCCGCTGCGTTCCGGCGCCGGGAACAGAGCCAAAAGCGGTTCCTGCCGATGGAGAATCCGAATAGCTGCCATCGACACCGGCGTTGATCTGAGGAAAAAGCCCACTCCTAGATATGCGCGCCTGTGCCTCTGCGGCCCGCAATCTTGCCGATGCTTCCGCAAGGTCGAGGTTTTTTGCCAGCGCTTCATCGAGCAAACTGTTGAGTACTGGATCTTCAAAATAGGTCCACCAACGTTCAGGTTTGTAGCTTCCGGCGCCATCTATCTTGTTATATGCTTGTGGGACGCTCGCGGCGATTTCGGGTGCTTTGGAGTCAGGGGCCATAGTCATGCAGCCACTGGTCATCAGTGCGGCGGCGAAGAGCCAGATAATACCGCTATGGATGCTGTGAGTCACGAGTTGAACCGCCATTGAAACGACTTGGACTTTACCAAGCCGTTGCAAAGTGCCATTGCTGCAATTGAACGTCAACGTTTAAATGTACGATGGTGTTCAATTTAGTAGGGCATTTGAAGAGGTCGCTTCTTCACGGGAATAAAGGCATGGCAGGCACGAACGACAATATGGTTCACCCGAAAACCGATAGACCAGCGAGTCAGCGCAAAATTGATAAAATACTAGATGCTGCGCGCGTTGAATTTTTTACCAACGGTTTTTCTGCCTCAACAATAGAGGCAATTGCTGCCCGCGCTGAGGTATCCAAAGTCACCATCTATAGCTGGTTCAAGGACAAGGAAAATCTGTTTGCGCAGCTGGTGCAGTCGGAATGTGCTCATATGCGAGAAAATTTTGTTGTCGATAATCTGGAAGACCGGGATCTGCGAGATATTTTGCTGCATGCAGCCCATGGCATGCTCGATTTTCTGACACGTAGCGAGATGGTAAGGTTTGAACGTATCCTAGCTGCGGAAGTCAATCGTGATCCGAGGATTGGAGAATATTTTCTGGACAACGGACCGCGTATTTTGCTCAATGAGTTGACCAAGCTTTTGCAGGCTTCAATCGACAAGGGAGAAATTCACAGCGATGATGTTGCCGCCTCAGCGGAAATGTTCCCGGCGCTGGTCATGGGGAGAACGGATTTTTTCCTTCGCTATGGGCACGAAATCAAAATGTCCGCCGCTGAGAAAGACAAGCGGGCAGTGCGTGCGGTTGATTCTTGGCTGTTAATTCACAAGACGCAATAAATCTCCCTATCAAATGGGAGTGAAGAAATTTATCACCCTACAGATCAATTTGGATTTTTCAGGTACGCAATCACATCTGCGCGCTGCTGGGCATCGGGCATGCCGGCGAAGATCATCTTCGTTTTGGGAATTACGGCCTGCGGGTCTGCCAAATATTCGAAAAGCTGTTCTTCGGTCCACGTGATGCCGCTGCTGGCATTGGCCGGAGAATATTTATAACCTTTGATAGAGCCGGCCGTTGCGCCGACAATGCCAGCGAGCGATGGACCGACCATGTTGACGCCCGGATCGGTTACATGGCAAGTACGGCACTGGGCGAATGCCATTTTTCCCTTGGCCGGGTCGCCGGTCAGGCTGGCGAAAGTCACTGGTGCCGCTTCAGCCGTCGCTTCAGCTGCCGCGCTTTCGGTAGTGCTTCCCCCAGTATCGCTGGAGTCTGATCCGCCGCCAGAGCAGGCGGAGGCCAAAGCGGATGCTGCAATAAGGGTTGCGATTGTTCTTAAATGTGTTTTGAAATCCGCTCTGATCATATCTGCTCCCTTATTATTATCCTCGCGGCACGTTAGCGTGCTTGCCCTTTAGTGGCTGGGCATAGGTCAATTAAAAATCATTTGGAAGCCAGTTTTTTGACGCGACAGTCTCAGGCCGCCGCTGCCAGGTAGGACGCTTGGTTGATCGCAGCTTTTGCGTCCAGTTCCTTGGCTTCAAACGCGCCACCGATGAGTTCGGCGGATAGGCCTTCGGAGATCAAATCATCGAAGAGATCGCGCAGCGGGTCCTGTCCCGCGCAAATTATGATGGTATCAGCCGCGATGATTTCGGGCTGCCCACCTTGCAGAATATGCAAGCCATCATCGTCGATTTTCACATATTCCACGCCGTTGATCATATTCACGCCGCGCCGCGTCAGAGTGATGCGGTGGGTCCAGCCAGTCGTTTTGCCGAGCCCAGCACCAACGCGACTGTCTTTGCGCTGGAGCAAGGTGATCTCCCGATCCGATTTCGCGACGACGGGTTCAACGCCAGTGACACCACCACGAGGATGGTTCTCGAAATCCACGCCCCATTCAGCGGCAAACACATCCCGATCGAGCGCGCCTGATGGGCCCGAGTGGCTGATCAGTTCGCAGACATCAAAACCGATGCCGCCTGCTCCTATGATCGCAACTTTCTGCCCGACTTCCGCCTCGCCTTTGATCACATCAATATAGCTGACCACCTTGGGGTGATTAATGCCATCAATCTCCGGTGTGCGGGGTTTGATGCCGGTCGAGATGATGATTTTTTCAAAACCTTCATTTTTCAGCATGGCGGTATCGGCGCGGGTTTGTAAGCGCAGATCTATGCCGAGCACGTCGATCATCCGTCCATAGTATCGCAGAGTCTCGTAAAATTCCTCTTTGCCGGGAACTTTTTTGGCGAGGTTAAATTGGCCGCCAATCTCCGATGATGCCTCGAACAGCGTCACATCATGGCCGCGCCCAGCAGCAACCGTGGCATAGGCCAGACCTGCCGGTCCAGCTCCGACAACCGCTATTTTTTGAGGTGCCTGTGCGGGTTCGTAGTTCAGGATGGTCTCGTGGCAAGCGCGCGGATTGACAAGGCAGGTCGTCAACTTGCCAGAAAATGTGTGATCAAGGCAGGCCTGGTTGCAGGCGATGCAGGTGTTGATTTCATCCTCGCGGCCTTCGACCGTTTTGCGCATGAATTCACTATCCGCCAAAAGGGGCCGCGCCATTGATACAAGATCAGCATCGCCACGCGCCAGAACTTCCTCGGCGACATGGGGCATATTGATGCGGTTGGAGGTAATCACGGGTACATTTACCTCTTTGCGCAAGCGTCCGGTGACCGAGGTAAAGGCAGCGCGCGGGACCATCGTAGCAATGGTTGGCACTGCGCTTTCATGCCAGGTGAAATGGGTAGAAATAATTGTAACGCCAGCTTTTTCCAGTGATTGGCCAAGCGTCGTAATTTCTTCCCAGCTCATGCCACCATCCAGCATGTCCATCGCGGCAATGCGGAAAATAATGATGAATTCATCGCCGACAGCAGCGCGGGTCTGCTCGACTATTTCAAGCGCGAAGCGCATGCGGTTTTCATAGGAACCACCATATTCATCTTCGCGCAAATTGGTTTTTTGCACCAGAAATGTTGAGATGAGATATCCAGCAGAACCGATGATCTCAACGCCGTCATAGCCTGCTTTCTGGGCCATCACGGCGCATTTTACATGATCATCAATCTGCTTTTGCACGCCTGCTTTGTCGAGCTCAATCGGAACGTTTCTGGCGATCCGCGATTTGACCGCTGAGGGTGCTACTGCTTTTGACGTTGGAGCAAGCGGCCCGGGATGGAGGATTTGCATGCAGATTT
Organism: Parasphingorhabdus halotolerans; assembly: GCF_012516475.1. Taxonomy (NCBI): domain Bacteria; kingdom Pseudomonadati; phylum Pseudomonadota; class Alphaproteobacteria; order Sphingomonadales; family Sphingorhabdaceae; genus Parasphingorhabdus; species Parasphingorhabdus halotolerans. The sequence continues at coordinate 3,105,812 of NZ_CP051217.1, forward strand.
TAACTTCAGGCCCGGCCTTATGCACTGCGTCAGTAACCATCCGGTGTTTATCGGCTTCCTCTTCGCTGGACATTTTCGCGCCATGACCAGAAGACTCCTCATTTGGCGCAATGCCGCCGGTGATGATCATGCCGATATTATTGGCCGCACGTTCGGCGAAATAGGCCGCCATACGTTCAAACCCGCCGTCCATTTCTTCCAGACCGGTGTGCATGGAGCCCATGATTGAGCGATTTTTGATGGTGGTGAAGCCGAGATCAAGCGGTTCAAGCAGTTTTGGATATTTCATAAAGTGCCTTTTAGATTGGTTTTCCCAGAATTCTATTATTCTATCTGCTAGCTTGCAATTGGTAACATAGATGTACCATCCGGCATCGTAGGACGTTTTGCTGGTGGTGAGGACTGTTCGCTAGGCATAGTGACAGCTTGACCTGACGATCACAAAAGCCGATCTAGCACCTCAAAGTTTCAATCAAAATATTCTACTGGAGAGTGCAATGGAAAAATATCTGCAACATTATATCAATGGTCAATGGGTCGATTCCATCGGAGGAACGGTGCATGAAGTAATCAGCCCGTCAACCGAAGAAGCGTGTACGCAAATCACTCTGGGAACCAAAGCTGATGTTGACGCTGCAGTTGCTGCTGCGAAAGCAGCCTATGTAACGTATAGCCAGACAACGCGCGAGGAGCGGCTGGCTTTGCTTGGCCGGATTGTTGAAGAATATCAGAAACGCATGCCGGATATTGCCCAATCCATGGCGGCGGAAATGGGTGCTCCGGTAAGTCTGGGCGCAGCAGCGCAAGCGCCGGCAGGACTCGGTGGTTTCATGGGCACGATTGAAGCGCTAAAGAATTTTCAATTCTCCGAGGTCGTTGGCCCCAACACCATTGTTTATGAACCCATCGGTATCGTCGGAATGATAACGCCTTGGAACTGGCCGCTAAACCAGATCGCGCTCAAGGTTGCTCCGGCGCTGGCAGGCGGGAACTGCATGATCCTCAAACCATCCGAGGAATGCCCCGGCAATGCTGCCATATTGGCGGAGATCATGGATGCTGCAGGTGTACCAGCAGGCGTATTCAATCTGGTGCAGGGCGATGGACCGGGCGTCGGCGCGGCTATTTCAGCGCATCCCGGCATTGATATGGTGAGCTTCACCGGCTCAACCCGCGCCGGCATATTGGTTGCCAAGGCGGCTGCCGATACCGTCAAACGTGTCCATCAGGAGCTTGGTGGAAAATCGCCGAACCTTGTTTTGCCGGGTGCCGATCTGGAAACCGTTTTGCCGCCAACCGTCAGCGGTGTGCTAATCAATTCCGGCCAGAGCTGTATCGCACCGACTAAAGTGCTGGTCCACAGCAGCCAGTCGCAGGAAGCCACCCAAAAGATCACCGATATATTTGCTAGCCAGGAAGTTGGCGATCCGATGACCGAAGGCGGGCATTTGGGGCCGGTGGTGAACAAGGCACAATATGACAAAATCCAGGACCTGATCCAGTCGGCGATTGACGAAGGCGCGACGCTGGAAACTGGCGGCACCGGTTTACCGACGAATGTTAATCGTGGCTACTATGTCAAACCAACGGTTTTCAGCGGCGTGAATTCCACCATGCGGATCGTGAAGGAAGAGATATTCGGACCCGTTATTACGGTGATGAGCTACGATGATATTGATGATGCGGTGACCACTGCCAATGATACCGACTATGGATTGTCCGCAGTGATATCCGGTGATCCAGCGGAAGCGGCGAAAGTGGCTCCGCGACTGCGCGCAGGTATGGTCGCTATAAACAATTGGGGCCCAGCACCGGGCGCGCCTTTCGGCGGTTACAAGCAATCGGGCAACGGCAGGGAAGGCGGCATTTATGGCCTTCGCGACTTTATGGAAATGAAATCCATCAGCGGGATTCCCGCCTGAGATGGAATAGATGGAGGCTCAAATCGCTATTTGAGGCTGCGTTGATCGCGGTTCCACAATATTGCTGTTAAAGTTGTCCGGACAAATATATGGCATTACTATTGTGATTCAACCCTGTCCGGCTTGAAATATTTGGAGAACCACGAATGACGCAGTCTCAAGCGATTGTCCTGCCACATCTTATTGAAGCAAAGCCGGTTGCGGGGGATTTTTCGTTACAACAGGCAGACTTGCCAGCCTTGATCGATGGCGATCTGCTGGTGCGGGTGATATATCTTTCGCTTGATCCTTATATTGGCACTGCGTTGCGTGGACGGCATATGACGCCGCAACCGAGCCCGGGAGATGTTGTCCCTGGTGGGGGATCGCTCAGGTCGTTGAATCCAAATCTCCAGATTTCTCCGTTGGAGATTATGTGTCTGGCGAAATCGGCTGGCGCGATCACGCTGTTGTAGAAGCGACCACTATGCGCAAGATTGATGCCGGAGCGGCGCCGCTATCGGCGCAAATCGGTGTTGCAGGCATGCCAGGTCTAACCGCCTATGCCAGCATTCATCATTTGGCTGAGGTAAAAGCCGGAGACCATGTGCTGGTTTCTTCTGCCGCCGGACCAGTTGGCGGGACTGTGGGTCAGATTGCTCGCATCATGGGCGCGGCCAATGTTGTCGGTATCGCAGGTTCGGACGAAAAATGTGCTCTGGTGAAGGACGCATACGGTTTTGATGATTGCATCAATTACAAACAAGCAGACTGGAAGGAACGGCTGGCAGCGGCCATGCCTCAGGGTATTAATGTCTATCATGACAATGTCGGCGGTGAACTGCTCGATACCGCGCTCGATAATCTGGCCAATTATGGCCGCGTCGTGCTTTGCGGGTTGGCCTCGCAATATCATGCCGACGAGCGTCCCGTCGGTCCCAATCCGGGAACCTATATCGTTAAGCGCGCCAAAGTCATGGGCCTTGTGGTTTATGATTTTGCGCAGGAGCAAGATGCGGTGACCAAAAAAATCGGCGAATGGATTGCGGAGAAGAAACTCCATTATGTCGAAGATCGCGTGGAAGGTCTCGACCAAGCTCCCATCCTGTTCGAAAAATTGATGCGCGGCGAGAATATTGGCAAATGCGTGGTTGCCGTCGCACCGGAGACTATCTGAGGGAACTGCTATTAAGATACTGCTACGAAGATGAAGCGGGTTGCGATTTACGCGCTCTCATCATCGGCGTAGCCAAAACCCTCCGGTTCCGGCCAGTCCATTGAGGTCATGGCCATGGCCCGAAATAAGCGGCCCATTTCATCAAAATGAGTAAGGCGGTGCAACGCTGCTTCAATTGTTTCCGCTTCTTTAGGCACGGCTTGGGCCAGCGATTTTGCGCGATGATCAATGCCGATTGCTTTGAGCCATTGTCCCTGACCAGTCGGCCCGTGAACATTGAGCAAACGGGTCCGCGCGACATTTGCGAGTTCAAGAAAATTGACATGTGCGGTGAGATCGGATCTGCCGGGGCTTTCAAAAGGACTGATCGGCAGATGGTCTTTAACCGCTTGCAACGTGCTGCCAGTGCCCGGCTCATCATAGCCATAGTCGATCAACAGCAAAACACCGCCTTGTTTGGCTAGGCGGTTGCCCAGCGTACTCAAGATATCAATACTCGCGGGTGAGCTTTCCAATATCGTTCCGATCGGAAATTCGTTTTTGACGGAAATTTTATCGGCAACGGTTTGCGTGCCGGCAATGGCGATGAACTTATTGCGTTCGCGTGCGACCATGTTTCGCCGCCAACCGGCCTGCGTGGAGACAAATTGCTCGATAGGTAGCGCGTCAAAAAACTCGTTGGCGACGATCAGCAGCGGCCCGTCTTCCGGCAATGTGTCCACGGTATCATGCCAAGATGCATGCGCGTGCAATTCCGCCTGTTTGGCTTTGAGAACGGGGCTGGTTTCAACAAAATGAACTTCCGGATCGCAGCCGAATTTTGCCATGGCACGAAAGGCGTCATCGGCGAGCGTGCCCCGACCAGGGCCAAGCTCAACATAATGACAGTGACTCGGCGCACCTTTACGCAACCAGATATCGGCGAGCCATATCCCGATCATCTCGCCAAACATCTGGCTGATTTCGGGCGCTGTTATAAAGTCGCCTGCTTCCCCAAGCGGATCTTTGCTGGCATAATAGGCCGTATTGGCGATACCCATATATTCGCCGAGCGTGATTGGCCCATTTTTGTCAATTTTCGCGGCTAGCAAATGTTCGGCAGAATCGGTTTCAGGCCCTATGTTTTTAGGCAACGCTAGTATCTCCGGATACGGGCTCTATGCGAACCCTGCGACCTTTGGCGGTGAATACCAGATAAAGGCCGAGAAGGATCATGGGTAATGATAGCCATTGACCCATGCTCAAACCCGATTGTTCAACCAGCCATTGCAGCTGTTGATCCGGTTGGCGGAAAAACTCGATTATGAACCGCGCGATTCCATAGTCTAGGGCCGCAACGCCGACCAGCAGGCCCGGTTTATATCTGGCGTCTGTTTTCCAGAACAGGAACCAGAGTACGGCGAACATCAAAACACCTTCCAGGCCTGCTTCATAAAGCTGGCTGGGGTGACGGGCGACTTCTCCACCCATGGGAAAAACCACTGCCCATGATACATCGGTTGCACGGCCCCAAAGCTCGCCGTTGACGAAGTTTGCGAGGCGACCGAAGAATAATCCGAACGGGATTACGCAAGCGACATAGTCGCAGAACCGCAGGAAATTGATCTTCTCTTTGCGGGTCAGCCACCAAATAGCGATAATTACGCCCAAGGTTCCGCCATGCAAGGACATGCCGCCCTGCCAGACTTTGAAGATATCCAGCGGGTTGGCGAGAATGGATGGGTTATAGAAGACTATGTAACCCAATCGTCCGCCGATAATGATGCCGAGCGTTGCCCAGAAGATAAAATCATCCGCGTGGCGGCGTGCCATTGGCGCTCCGGGTTGCGCAATGAGCTTGGTCAGATACCAGTAGCCGATCAAAATGCCCGCCAGATATGCGAGTGAATACCATTTTAACTGGAAAAAGCCGAGATCAAGGGCAGTGGGTGACAGGCCCAGCTCCTCAAATCGCGTAAATTGGGCCGCATTGGCCAAGATTATATCAATCAACTCTTTTCCCCACTATGTTTCGTGTCCATATAAAGGGAAATTCCCCTATACCAAGAGGGAAACAACGGGATTCCAATCTATATCTGGTATCCACATTCGGGAGAGAGAATAAAAATGCCATCTGCACTAGACCTAAAACTGCGAGCAACCCTTGAAGCTATGACGGCCCCCGGTCAGCTGCTTGAACTGGACGAGATTGAAAAATTCGGTGTGAAAATGCCGATCTTTAAACAGGCTCCGGACAATGTCGCCGACTATATGGCGTATTTTAGTGCGCAGCACAGCGACAAGGAATTTCTGGTCGATGGCGATATCCGCCTGACATTTGGTGAAACCTATGCCGCTGCACGGGTATTGGCCGGTGGTCTGATTGAAGGGCACGGCGTAAAACCGGGGGATCGCATCGGAATTGCGGCCCGGAATTCAGCCAATTGGATCATACTGGATATGGCGATCACAATGGCGGGCGGCGTCTGCACCAAATTAAACGGCTGGTGGCAGGGCGATGAACTCGCCGATGGCATCGAAGATGTCAGCTGCTCAATTGTCTTCGCCGATGGACAGCGTGGTGCGCGCCTAAGAGAACTGGATCGCGATTTCGGGGCCGAGCTCATCATTTTCGAGCATGATGTATTGCCGATGGAAGGTCTTAAAGCCTGTCTGGAAAAAGGTGGTAGTGCAGAAACACCGCTGCCGAAACTGGGCGCAGAAGACCTTGCAACCATATTATTTACTTCCGGTTCAACAGGCCGGTCGAAAGGCGCATATTCCGAGCACCGCGCCGTGGTGCAGGGCGCCATGAGTTTTGTAGGCGCCTTTGCAGTCATGGTTGATATTATGGAGAAAGCTGGCGGTATGCCAGAGGGTCAGCCCACCGCACTGGTCTGTGTTCCGTTGTTCCATGTTACAGCATCGGTGCCTCTGGTGCTGGTCAGTTATGCGATTGGCCGCAAGCTGGTGATGCTCAATAAATGGGATGCTGAAGAGGCAATGAAGCTGATTGAGAAAGAAAAGGTTACTTATTTCGTTGGTGTTCCTCTGATGAGCATGGAAATTTATTCGCATCCCAAGGTTAAGGAATATGACCTGTCCAGCTGTGTGTCCATGGCTGCCGGAGGCGCGCCGCGTCCGGTTGAACATGTTAAGCGGATCAAGGAAGGTATGGGTGAAAAAGGCTTCCCGATCATCGGCTATGGCCTGACCGAAACCAACGGCGTTGGCTGCTCCAACACCAATGAGAATTACCTGGAACGCCCGAACAGCACGGGTCGCGCCACTCCGCCAATTGTCGAAGTGCAGATGCTCGACGATGATGGCATGCCGGTTCCGCAGGGCGAACGCGGCGAGGTTTGTATTCGCACGGCGGCTAATTTCAGCGGTTACTGGAACAATGAGGAAGCGACCAAAGCGGCATTTACTAAAGATGGCTTTTTCCGCTCGGGTGATATCGGCTATCTCGACGAAGAGGGCTTTCTCTATATCGTCGACCGCAAAAAAGAGATCATCATTCGCGGCGGTGAGAATATCAGCTGTCAGGAAGTGGAAGCGGCTATTTACGGCAATACCGCTATCGCCGAAGCCTGTATTTTCGGCGTGGAAGACGAGCGTTTTGGCGAAGTACCAGCGTTGGTATATCATGTGAAGCAAGGCCAGAGTCTGCCGCAAGATGCGCTATTGGATTATCTCAAAGGAAAACTGGCGCCGTACAAGATGCCCGTTCATATCTGGGAATATGACGAGCCATTACCTAAATTGGGCACGGCGAAAATAGCAAAGATAGTTTTGGCCAAAAAGCACCGTGAAATGCTGGCCAATACTGCATGAATATAAAGGCAAATATTCCGGAGCCGGCACCCGAACCTGAAAAACGGGTTAGTCGGCAAAGGGATATTATTGATCGGCGCGCGCTGACGGAAGAAATTGATCGGCTGTTCGCCGAACATGGCGTGGCCAAAGCCCGTGCACAGATATTGGCATTGTTGCAGGGCGCTTTAAACCAAGGCCGGGAGGAAATCGGCAAAAGGCTTGTCGAAAACCCTTCGGCTGGCCATGACGCGGCTGCGGCGCAGTCTTTTCTGGTCGATCAACTGATCCGGATCATTCACGATATTGCGGTTAAATATCAATATCCGGTCAGCAATCCGTCGTCCGGTGAACGCATCGCACTGATGGCCGTCGGCGGCTATGGGCGGGGCGAAATGGCACCGCATAGCGATGTCGATATCGCCTTTATCACGCCCTCGAAACAAACCAGTTGGACCGAGCAGATCGTCGAAGCGATGCTCTATTGGCTTTGGGATTTGGGCCTGAAAGTCGGACAAAGTAGCCGTTCCATCGACGAGATGGTGCATATGGCAAAAGATGATCTCTCTATCCGTACGGCTTTGCTGGAAGGGCGATATGTCTGGGGTGACACCGGCGTTTATGAAGAGGCGAAGCTTCGATTTTTCAGTGATGTGGTTGAGGGTACTCATCGGACTTTTGTGTCCGAAAAACTGGCGGAACGAGACTCTCGCCATCACAAAATGGGTGATAGTCGCTACGTCGTCGAACCAAATGTCAAAGAAGGCAAAGGCGGCCTGCGTGATCTGCAGACGCTCTACTGGATTGGCAAATATATTCATCGCGTCGCATCCGCCGAAGACCTGATCGAGGTTGGATTGCTGACACGCGGCGAATTTCTAAGGTTTCGCAAGGCCGCGAATTTTCTTTGGGCCGTGCGCTGCCATATGCACGATATTACTGGCCGCGCGGAAGATCGATTGACTTTTGACTTGCAACCAGAGGTTGCGCGCCGGATGCGCTTTGCAGACCGTAAGGGTAAATCCTCGGTCGAGCGCTTCATGCAATATTATTTCCTGAACGCGAAAGTCGTTGGCAATCTGACCGGCGTGTTTCTCGCGCATCTTGATGAAACCCATAACGCCGGGGTCCGGCGGTTCATTCCAAATATTATACGCCGGCCAAAAAAGCTGAAAGGCTTTATACTGGATCGTGGGCGGCTGGCACTGCCAGACGAGAAATTCTTTGAAAAAGACCCGATCAGGTTGATTGAGATATTCCAGCTCGCTGACAAATATGAGCTGGAAATTCACCCAATGGCTATGCGAGCCGCGCGGAGGGATGCTAAGTTCATTGACAACAATATCCGCAAAAACAAGCGCGCCAACAAACTGTTCATGGAAGTATTATGCTCGCCGCGTGATCCCGAACTGGTGCTCCGCTGGATGAATGAAGCATCAATATTTGGCCGGTTTGTTCCTGATTTTGGTCGCGTTGTCGCGCAGATGCAATTTGATATGTATCACCACTACACGGTGGACGAGCATAGTATCAGGGCAATTGGTCTGTTAGCGAAAATCGGCAGCGGCGAATTGGTTGACGACCATCCCAACTCCACCGAGACAATGAAAAAACTCAAAAACCGGCGTGTGCTTTTTGTCGCGACACTGCTCCATGATATCGCGAAGGGGCGCGGGGGTGATCACAGTATTTTAGGCGCAGAAGTGGCGATGAAGCTCTGTCCGAGATTGGGTCTGGAACCCTATGAGACGGAACTGGTCGCTTGGCTTGTTCGTTCGCATTTGTTGATGTCGGCGATGGCCTTCAAACGCGATCTTTCAGATTACAAGACCATCCAGGATTTTGTCAGCCAAGTAAAAAGCATGGAACGACTTCGGCTGCTAACGGTGTTAACCGTCGTAGACATTCGCGCCGTTGGCCCAGGTGTCTGGAACAGCTGGAAGCGGCAATTGCTAACCGACTTGTTTGAGTCGGCGGAAGAAATGCTGTTGCTTGGCCATAAACAGCGTGGCCGCAAAGAACGCATTGACCAGAAAAAGACGATATTGGCCGAAGCACTGGATTTGTCCAAAGCGCAATTTGATAAACTCGCCAAGCGTCTGAATGACCCATATTGGATTGCCGAACAGAGTGACATCATCGAACAAAATGCAAGGTTGATGATCGCTGCAGGTGAGGATAATCTGGCGATTTCTGCCGAGGCCTATCCTGAGCGGGGTGCGACGCTGGTCACAATTTATGCCGCAGATCATCCGGGATTGTTTTTCCGGATTGCCGGCGGCATTCATGTAGCCGGCGGCAATATTATCGATGCCCGTATTCACACGACGCGTGATGGCATGGCGCTGGATAATTTTCTGGTGCAGGATCAAAAGGGCCGTGCTTTTTCGGAAGCCTCACAACTGGAGCGTTTGAAGCAGGCGGTGGAAGATGCGCTCGCCAATCGCGCAAAGCTAGCGCCGAAGCTCGAAGCGAGGCCCTTGGCTCATTCCCGGGCTGATGCGTTTAAAATTACGCCGATGGCGCTTGTTGATAATGAGGCCTCCAATCGTTTCACGGTTATCGAGGTCAATGCCCAAGATCGACCAGCGCTGTTAAACGCGCTGGCTTATGCGTTGTTTGAATCCAAAGTGACGGTCCATAGTGCGCATATTTCAACCTACGGAGAGCGGGCGGTTGATACATTCTACATCACCGATCTGTTGGGATCGAAGATCGAGAGCAAGGCTAGGCTCAATAGTTTGAAGAAAAAGCTGACCGTTGCCGCGACTTTTCAACCAGTAGGCAAGGAGGCCGCTTAGCCCAGCTTATCTTTAAGCGCTGACAGTGCCCCGAATGGGCCCGCTTCTTCTTCGCTTTTCAGCCCCTGTTGCTTGGCGATTTTTTCGGCGTCCGGACCGCGTGGATAGGGATCAAGAGCGAGGTACAGACTTTGTGCGACCGCCTCACCGATATCGATTTGCGCGTTTTGAAATTCCATGACATCGCAATCTTCCGATGCCAGCTCAATCTCGGCTTCCGGTGTTAGTGCTTCTGCTTGTTTTTTAACGAAGGCGATTTGAAATTCTTCCCGAATGTTCACGGGGAACGGCTGACCGCTTATCGCACAAAATTGCGTTAGCTGTACCTTTAACAGGCCATAGGCTTTGATTTTCTCGCCGTCGGAGACCAATTCATATTCTGCCACAAGCGAAGAGACTTTTGGTAGATCAAAGCGATTGGCCAATTTCGTGCACTCGTCCGCGTTGGCAATAATCTCGCCATTTACGGGTGCTTCGCCGAGATCGGAGAGTTTGACAATTCGCGATAGCTCGGGTGGTGCCAGATCACTCATGCCGAGGTCTCCGGAATTTCTCCGGCGAGAATATTTGTGGTTTTTGTCCTGGCAAGACCATCGCCAAAATTTCGCAGCGCATCAACAACAAGTTTCAGCGCTTGCTCGGCGGGTGCCTCTCCGCGATATAAATTGCGCGTCAGTGCCTCGCCAAGATCAGCTTGGCCGCCAAGCCCGTCTCGATAGGCTGCCATGCGCCCGCCCAGAGCGCCCATCATACGTCCGACATGCTTGCCAACAACCATGTCACCAATACCAATTTGCCGCAGTTGGCCATCCATATCGGAAATAAATAATTCGGTGAGCCAGGTTGTTTCCTGCGCTGTGCTTTCTTCGCTTTCCAGCCGGATCAGCACGAGCGATAATATCGCTGCGATCATGTCAAACCGGCCATCTATGGTATCCGGCACTTCTCCTTCTTCGTACCAAAAAGGCCGCCGTCCTTCCCCGATAATGGCAGCATAGAGCGGCTGCATGATAATGTTGGGGTTCTCATTCGAGAAAAGCCTTTTCAAGATCGACATGATTTTACATTGGCCTTTATAGTTACGGATGCTTTTCGGTCAGGGCGCGCTTTTTACCACCCAAAATGCTGGAGGAGCTATGATATGCTTGGTCACCTATGTTAAGACTAGGTACAGGGCATATTGATATTTCTGCAGCGAGATGCAATGGGCGATTGAATATTCTGCCCAAATCGAATGTGTCGAATTGTTGCAGTCTGTTTTGGAGAATTTTTGAATGACCAGCACGTTGAGAATGGGTTTTGCTGTTACCGGCCTGATTGCCGCAAGCTTGATAGTTTCCGGCTGTACGCGGGTGCGCGGGCATCAGGGCTATATTTCCGACAGTGTGTTAATGTCTGCGGTGCAACCAGGCCTCGATAATCGTCAGTCGGTTGAGGCCTCTCTCGGAAGGCCCACTTTCACTGGACAATTTGATGAAAATACCTGGTATTATGTCTCACGCAGTACCCATCAATATGCGTTTAACTCTCCCACGCCCAAAGAGCAGGAGGTCATGCGGATTACATTTGACCCCGCTGGCAATGTGACAGCCGTTGACAGAACTGGACTTGAACTGGTCGCCAGCATCAACCCTGATGGCGATAAGACGCCAACGCTGGGCCGCAACCGCAGCTTCTTTCAAGAGCTGTTTGGCAACATCGGTGCGGTGGGTGCTCCTGGTACAGGCACCCAGAGAGGAAACGATCCTACACAGCCATAGTGTCTGGCACTGCCAGCGTTATTTTGCGATTCCGCTTGCCGCCAATACTGCTAGTGTGACCAGTTCCGATGCCGTGGATGCCATGGTCGCGATCTGCACAGATTTTTCCAATCCAACGAGCATGGGCCCGATAACCGCATCACCGCCCAGTTCGCGCAGTAATTTCGCCGAGAGGTTGGCTGATTGCAGGCCAGGCATGACCAGCACATTGGCGGGGCTGGAAAGCCGGCAGAATGGATAGTTGCCCATGAGTTTCGGATTGAGCGCGACATCTGGTGCCATTTCACCTTCATATTCGAAATTGACCCGCCGCTCATCTAGTAATGCCACCGCTTCCCGGATGTTGTCGAGCCAGCGGCCTTCGGGATTCCCAAATGTAGAATAGCTCAAAAAGGCGACGCGCGGTTCGTGACCCATTTTACGGGCGACAGCGGCTGTTTGTTCAGCAATATCAGCCAGTTCAATCGAGGATGGTCGTTCGTTCACCGTCGTGTCCGCCATGAACACCGTATGGCTTTGACCGATCATGACATGGATGCCCAAAGGTGTACGGCCTTTTTCCACATCAATTACTTTGGCAACATCACGGAACGTTTGCGAATAGGGGCGCGTTACCCCGGTGATCATTGCTTCGCCCTGATCCATCGCTAGCAGGGCGGAACCGAAAATGTTCCGATCCTGGTTCACCATCCGCTTGATGTCTCGCTCCATATATCCCCGCCTCTTTAGTCGGTCATAGAGCATGTTGACCATGTCCGGAACAAGCGGACTGTTGCGGCTATTGTGGATTTCAAAACGGTCAGGGTCGCTAACACCCAGTTCGGCAAGTTTTTTGCGCACCCGGTCGTCGCGCCCAACCAATACTGGCGTACCATATCCACCATCCTGGAACTGGATAGCAGCGCGCAGGACGACATCTTCCTCCGCTTCGGCAAAAATGATTCGTTTAGGATGCTGGCGGCAGGATTCATATGCTTGTGTAAGCACCGAGGTTGTAGGATTGAGCCGCGCCCTTAGGCTCTGACGATAGGCATCCAGGTCCTCAATAGGCTTTTGCGCAACGCCGCTATCCATTGCCGCTTTGGCGACCGCTGCGGAAACTACGTCCATCAGGCGCGGGTCAAAGGGAGCCGGAATAATATAATCAACACCGAATGTCGGCGCTGCGCCACCATAAGCTGCGGCGACTTCTTCCGGTACCTGTTCGCGCGCCAATTCGGCAATCGCTTGCGCTGCAGCAACCTTCATTTCTTCATTAATTCGCGTCGCTCGAACGTCGAGAGCCCCGCGGAAAATAAACGGGAATCCTAAGACATTATTGACTTGGTTGGGATAATCCGACCGTCCTGTAGCCACTATGGCATCTGGCCGCGCGGCTTTGGCATCAGGTGGCGTAATTTCAGGATCGGGATTGGCCATGGCGAAGATGATCGGCTTGTCAGCCATGTCTTTCACCATTTCCGGTTTTAACGCGCCAGCAGCTGAAAGGCCGAGAAATACGTCTGCCCCGTTCAGGGCTTCGGTTAAGTCCCGTGCATCGGTATCAATAGCATGAGCGGATTTCCATTGATCGACACCTTCGCGGCCACGATAGATAACCCCGCTGCGATCGCACATCGTCAGATTGTTATGTGGGACACCGAGGGACTTGATCAATGATGCGCATGCGATAGCGGCCGCACCGGCACCGTTCACAACGACCTTAATGTCTTCAATCTTCCGGTCAGTCAGCAGGCAAGCATTGATAATGCCTGCAGCAGCGATAATCGCCGTGCCGTGTTGATCGTCATGAAAAACCGGAATATTCATCTGGTCGCGCAAGGTTTGCTCGATAATGAAACAGGCAGGCGCGCCAATATCTTCCAGATTAATACCGCCAAAGCTCGGTTCCATAATGCGGACCGCATTGATGAATGCATCCGTATCTTCAGTATCCAGTTCAATGTCGATGCCATCAACGTCAGCAAAGCGCTTGAACAGAACGGCCTTGCCTTCCATCACCGGTTTGGAGGCCAACGCGCCGAGATTGCCGAGGCCTAATATTGCCGTTCCGTTCGATATAACCGCGACCAGATTACCTTTGGCGGTATAGTCATAGGCTTTGGACGGGTCTTCTGCGATAGCGCGAACCGGAACCGCTACACCTGGCGAATATGCCAGGCTGAGGTCTCTTTGGGTGGCCATCGGTTTGGACGCGATGATTTCAATTTTGCCGGGTCGACCGTGGGAATGGAATAATAGCGCTTCGCGTTCGGAAAATTCTACGTTGCTCTCGTTCTTATCGGCCAAATTGTCTCTCCGTGTCATAGGCATATGGCTTCTCAAACCGATATGCTACGCGTCCCTTCATGCGATCTACTCCGAATAAGGGGCATTGGGCAAGGGCGCGTTGCATGGCGATTAAACAGACGCCCTTTTCTGCATCTCGATACTCGTCTATCGCACAGCCTATGGGGACACAGACTCAGCAAAAAAATAGCGCAGCCAAGAAGGTCGATTTGCCCACCAGTTCCGGCGCAAAGCCCAATCTGACACCGATGATGGAGCAATATTTTGCGCTGAAGGAAAAGGCGGAAGATTGTTTGCTTTTTTACAGGATGGGCGATTTTTTTGAGCTTTTCTACGACGATGCAAAGCTTGCCGCCGCCGCGCTTGATATTGCGCTGACATCGCGCGGCAAGAATGCGGGCGAAGCCATCCCGATGTGCGGCGTACCGGTGCATGCTGCAGAAAATTATCTCGCCAAGCTGATTCGTGCCGGCTTCAAAGTGGCGATTGCGGAGCAGATCGAAACCCCGGAGGAAGCTAAAGCGCGGGGCGGTTACAAAGCGCTGGTGGCACGGGACATCATCCGGTTTGTAACGGCAGGAACGCTCACTGAAGATAGCCTGCTGGATGCGAAATCGGACAATATGCTGGTCGCGCTCAGTGAGGCGCAGGGACAGATCGGCATCGCCACGGTGGATATCTCAACCGGCAGTTTTGAGCTGACCCATGTCACCCCGCTGGAGCTTTCCGCAGAACTGGCGCGCATTAGTCCTTCGGAGATTGTTGGACCGGCTTCCGTTATGTCGCTGGTGGCGGGCAGCATAAACAGCGTGACCTCCGAACGGCAAAAGTCGGACTTTGATAGCAACCGCGCGGAGGAGCGCCTCGGACGTTTCTTCGGAAAAGACGCCGGGCATCAATTGAAGCAATTTTCTAGAGCGGAACTCTCAGCGGCGAGCGGCCTGGTCGCCTATGTCGAGCATGTGTCGCAAGGCGAAGTGCCCTATTTGCACAAGCCGGTCCAGCGCCGGACGCCGGATTTCCTGATGATCGACGGGCCGACCAGGATCAGCCTCGAGATCGAACAAACCCTTGGTGGCAAGCGCGAAGGCAGTTTGCTGGCCTGTATAGATCGCACGGTGACCGCAAGTGGAGCGCGATTGCTCTCGCGAGATATCGCGGCGCCGCTGTATGACACCGATAAAATCGCCGAGCGTCTGGGACTGGTGCAATGGTTCCACGATGATCCTGCCCTGCGCGATGACGTGCGCAGTGCGCTCAAAGCGCTGCCGGATATCGGGCGGGCTTTGGGCCGGATTTCCTCGGGCAGGGGCAGTCCCCGTGATGTCGGTCAAGTCCGCGATGGTCTCTCCGGCGCGCGCGATTTGCGGGAACGACTTTCGACGCAAATCGGTCTACCGGGATTGATGGAACAGTTGCTGCCGACACTCGATGGGCACGGCGCGATGGTCGACCTGCTGGAGCGCGCTTTAGTCGAAACGCCGCCAACCGAAATGGCGAGCGGCGGCTATATCGCCGCTGGCTATGACGCAGCGCTGGATGAACTGCGCAGTGCTGGTTCTGACGGGCGTAAATCAATTGCAGCGCTGGAAGCGCGTTACCGCGAAGCGACCGGCATCAACACGCTCAAGATCAAGCATAATGCGGTTCTTGGCTATTTCGTCGAGGTGCCCGCCCGCCACGGTGATGCGCTGATGACGCAAGATTCCGGTTTTGCCCATCGCCAGACATTGGCTGGCGTGGTGCGGTTTAACTCGCCCGAACTGCATGAAGAAGCGATGCGGGTGACTCAAGCTGGTGCGCATGCGCTGGCGGCGGAAGCAGCACATTTTGAAGAATTGATTGCCAAACTGCTTTCGCGTTCCGACGCAATTGCGACAAGCGCCGACAGCCTCTCCCGCATTGATGTTGCTGCAGCCCTGGCAGAGCGCGCAGCGGAAGGGCGGTGGTGTCGACCGGAATTTGTTGATGGCAACGTGCTGGCGATTGATGGCGGGCGACATCCCGTGGTCGAAGCTTCCCTCTCGGCCACTGGCACACCCTTTGTTGCCAATGATTGCGATCTTGCCAGTGATAACCGCCTATGGCTGGTGTCCGGTCCCAATATGGGCGGCAAATCCACCTTTTTGCGCCAGAATGCCTTGATCGTAATACTTGCGCAAGCAGGCGGATTTGTTCCTGCCTCCTCGGCGCGGCTCAGTCTGGTCGATCGTTTGTTCAGCCGGGTCGGCGCATCGGATAATCTCGCGCAGGGGCAATCGACCTTCATGGTCGAGATGGTGGAAACCGCGGCGATCCTCTCGCAAGCGACGGAGAACAGCTTCGTTATTCTCGATGAAGTGGGCAGGGGCACGTCGACATATGATGGCCTCGCTCTGGCATGGGCGGTGGTTGAAGCGGTCCATGAAACCAATCGCTGCCGCTGCCTGTTCGCCACCCATTATCACGAGCTCACCCGCCTCGCCGATCGCCTCGACTCATTGTCGCTCCACCATGTCCGCGCGCGGGAATGGAAAGGCGATCTGGTACTTATGCACGAGTTGGCGAGGGGACCCGCAGACCGCAGCTACGGGCTGGCGGTGGCGAAACTGGCAGGGATTCCGAAGCCGGTATTGCGGCGCGCCAAGGCAGTGCTCGACAAACTCGAAGCAGGCAAGGCCGAAACCGGCGGTCTGGCGGCAGGTTTGGGTGATTTGCCGCTGTTTGCAGCGAGCCTTGGGGACGCGGAGGAAACGACCGACAAGCTGCGTGATGCATTGGAGGCGCTTGATATTGACGCGCTTAGCCCGCGTGAGGCGCTGGAGCAGCTTTATGCGTTGAAGGCGCAAGTGGAAGAAGAGAGTTAACCTTCTCCGTTACAGGAGAAGACTCATGAAGCAGATTTCCAATTTTACAAATTCCGGCTTTCCTACATAATGTCGTTCGCGTTAAACTCGGCAAATGATTTCTCCGTCATTCATGGGATCAATTTTGCAGTTTCATCGGTGCAATGGGGAGAAACTCAATTCTCCTTTAGGGGGTGTGACCCTGTGTGACCCAAGGTTCGTCGTGTCGGTCAACATGCGCGAAAGTCACTATTTTGTTGCTTTTCGCCGCCAGCTTTAGTCAAACGCCGCCATGACCGACCAGACCGAAAATCACGCGCCCGACCCTGCCATGCTCGCCAAGGCCGAAACACTCACAGAGGCGTTACCTTATTTGCAGCGCTATGCCGGCCAGACATTCGTGGTGAAATATGGTGGCCATGCGATGGGTGATCCCGCGCTGGCGCGCAATTTTGCCGAGGATATTGTGCTGCTCAAGCAGGTTGGTATCAATCCTGTGGTGGTTCACGGCGGCGGCCCGCAAATTGGCGCGATGCTGGCGCGGGTCGGGGTGGAAAGCGAATTCGTCGATGGCTTGCGGGTGACGACCAAAGAAACTGCCGAAATTGCTGAGATGGTCTTGTCCGGCGCGATCAATAAGGAACTGGTGAGCTGGATTGAACGGGCAGGTGGAAGCGCGATCGGGATTTCCGGCAAGGATGGTGGTTTTGTAAAAGCCGTAAAGCTGCGCCGCACCGCGCGCGATCCTGATAGCAATATCGAGCGGATCATTGATCTTGGCTTTGTCGGTGAACCGAAGAAAGTCGATCGGACAATTATCGACACAATTTCCGATGCTGGAATGATCCCTGTGATCGCGCCAATTGGTGTCGGCGAAGATGGCCATACGTACAATATTAATGCCGATACAATGGCTGGTGCGGTTGCTTCGGCGCTGCGGGCGGCGCGATTGTTTTTGTTGACCGACGTTGCAGGTGTTCTCGATAAAAGCGGCGCGTTGCTGACGGATCTCGACCCAACGAAAATCGCGGCGCTGGCGAAAGACGGCACGATTTCGGGCGGAATGATCCCGAAATTGGAAACTTGTGTGAAAGCGGTTATGGGCGGCGTAGATGCCGCCGTTGTTCTCGACGGCCGCATTCCGCATGCGATGTTGCTTGAAATTTTTACCAGCAAGGGCGCGGGTACTTTGATCAAGGATGACTTTGAGCCGGTTGAATAATCGTCAAGCTGTGTTATATAGTTGACACACTTAGTTTCTCGGCATCGTCTTGGCTTCGTTCTTGTTAGGACCGATCTTGATCGCTAAGGGCTGTTTAACAACTTAAAAAGGCTTTGCCCCATGGTTTTCGCGCTGTTTCAAATAATTGCAATCCTGCTTAATGTCGCCATCACGGTGATCATCGTACAGGCAATAATGAGCTGGTTGCTCGCGTTTAATGTTATCAATCTGCAAAATGATATTGCTCGCGCGATCTGGACAACTCTGGATGCATTGACCGCGCCGATTTACAATCCTATCCGCAAGATCATGCCGGATTTCGGATCAATTGATCTGACACCGATGGTGGTGATTATCGGGATCATCATATTGCAAGACGCCATTTTGCCACCACTTCAGCTGGCATTGACCTAGTATATGACTAGCGCAGGGGCTCATATCATCGACGGCAAGGCGTTTGCCGCAGGATTGCGTGAACGGATCAAGGTTGCGGTTCCCGCGTTTGTGACCCAAGCGGGCCGCGCTCCCGGACTGGCCGTGGTGCTGGTGGGTGAAGACCCTGCAAGCCAGGTCTATGTCGCCTCTAAACATAAAGCGACTCTCGCCGCCGGAATGGAAAGTTTCGAGCATCGGCTACCAGCGGATACCTTGCAGGAAGACTTGATCGCGCTGGTCCAGCAACTTAATGCCGACGAAACGGTCGATGGTATTTTGGTGCAATTGCCTTTGCCGAAACATCTTGATGAAAAAGCGGTGGTAATGGCGATTGACCCGAACAAGGATGTCGATGGCCTGCATGTCATTAACGCCGGGCGGTTGGCCAATGGCGAAGAAGCGCTAACGCCGTGCACGCCGCTCGGCAGCCTGATGCTGCTCAAAGATACGCTTGGCGATTTATCCGGGCTCGATGCTGTGGTTGTTGGGCGCTCTATTTTGGTCGGAAAACCGATGGCGCAATTGCTGCTGGGCGAAAATTGCACGGTAACGATGGCGCATAGCCGCACAAGGAATTTGCCCGACGTTGTGCGCCGCGCGGATATTGTCGTCGCTGCCGTTGGCCGTGCTGAAATGGTCAAAGGAGATTGGTTGAAAGACGGCGCGGTGGTGATTGATGTGGGGATTAACCGGCTTGACCCCGAACCCGGCAAAGATCGTGGCCGTCTGGTTGGCGATGTCGCGACGGCCGAGGCCTTGGATCATGTTCGCGCAATTACACCAGTCCCCGGCGGCGTCGGTCCGATGACTATAGCAGTGCTACTGCGTAACACATTGGTCGCAGCGTCTGCACGCGCCGGCCTCGCCAAACCGGGAGGCTTTTAATGCGTATTTTTGCGGCCGTGGGCATAGCATTGTTGCTGGCCAGTTGCGCTTCCGGCGGGCGGTCTTTCAGTGATCGCGAACAGTTTAACCGGGTGCGCGGAAAAGCAGTCGCCAATCCCAGTGCTATAGTGGCGGCAGAGTTATCCTTCGCACGACTTGCGCAAGAAAAGGGCCAATGGACCGCTTTTCGGGAAACGGCGACTGATGACGCAGTCATGTTCACGCCGAACAAGGTGAACGCGCAAGCATGGCTCAAAGGCAAGGCTGACCCGAAAACAGCAGTCGAGTGGCAACCGCACAAAATATTTGTCTCGTGCGATGGCAGCCTCGGTGTTTCAAAAGGAGCCTGGCAGGCTGCAAATGGTAATACAGGGCATTTTACGACGATCTGGCGCCAAGAAGGTTTTGGCCAGCGTGATTTCCGCAAAGATGCCGAGTGGAAATGGGTGTTTGATGATGGGGTCCCGTTGGAGCAACCATTGGAAGAGCCGGATTTCATTGAGACCGAAGTGGCGTCTTGCAAGGGCAATGTGACGCCGGTTTCTGCAACGGATATCGGAAGTGGTTCTGCAAGTGGCCAGTCCATTGACGGCACTCTGACTTGGCAAGCCATTGCAAACGCCGACAAATCGAGAAGTGTATCTGTGAGCCTCTGGGATGGTTCAAACTGGAATAAAGTTCTTACTTACGAAGCATCTGCCTCGGAATGACCGAACTCTTTATCTCCGCTTTCATCACGTTTTTTGTCGTGATTGATCCGCCCGGCTGCGCCCCGATTTACGCTAGTCTGACAACCAATGCACCTGCCGCACAGCGCCGCAATATGGCCCTTCGCGCTGTCATTGTCGCGGCTTTGATTCTGCTCGTCTTTGCCGCTTTCGGAGAACAACTGCTTGGCGCGCTGGGCATCAGCCTTGATAGTTTCCGGATTGCCGGTGGCATCATGCTGTTCATCATCGCGCTCGAAATGGTGTTTGAAAAGCGCACCGAGCGCCGCGAAAACCGGGCGCAGGAAATTATCGATCAGCAGGAAATCGATGACGTGTCGATTTTTCCGATGGCAATGCCAATGATCGCCGGTCCTGGTTCGATCGCCGCAGTGATGTTGCTGATGTCGGAGAATGAAGGGTTGAATAGCACACTCATTATTATGGGAGCGCTGGGTTTGGTTCTTGTTTTGACGCTGGCTGGTTTACTGCTGGCAGGCCCATTGATGAAAATTCTGGGCGGTAATGTTGAGGCTGTGATCACGCGTGTGCTGGGCGTATTGCTTGGTGCGCTGGCGGTGCAATTTGTGGTCGATGGGTTGAAGGCGAGCTTTTAGAGCTTCCTCGCTTCTTCAATAAGCATCACCGGAATGCCATTCTTGATTGGATAGGCGACACCTGCTTCCTCAGAAATGAGTTCCTGGGCGTCTTCATCGTAGACAAGCCTGGTGCGGGTCATTGGGCATACAAGTATTTCAATAAGTCTCGGATCGATTGTCCGGAACGGTGAAGTCACTGTAGCGTTACCCGATCATCATCGCCGTCTTGCCGCCCAAAAAACTGAAGCAACTGAATAATCAGTTCCGCACGATTGGAGAGTCCATCAACCTCCAGCAAAGCCTGTTTGGAAGCCGCATCAAAGGGAGCGATCTGGGCGATACCGTTTACAAACGAGGCGTCATCAAGCCGCCCGATGCTGTCCCAATCCACTTGATAGCCCTGCATTTCAGCAAATTTTCGTGATTCAATTTCCAGCGCTGCCCGTTCCGCGCTAGCCAGAACTTCATCTATTTCCTTGTTGTCTTCAATCTCTGCGCGCACTTGGCGAAACGCTGTGTTCGCATCAATCTCTTCGATAATCCGGAACCTTGCTGTTCCTTCCAGAACGACGTTGAATCGACCATCGTCCATCGCCTCGATATCGATAATCTTGCCGACACAGCCGATATCAAACAGCTCGGGAACATCGCCGCCGGACTTCGGCTGTATCATACCTATCTGCCGATCGCGCGCCATCGCATCATTGATCAGCGCGCGATAGCGATCTTCAAAAATATGCAGGGGAAGATGCATGCCGGGGAACAAAAGCGCGCCGGACAAAGGAAAAATCGAGAGGCGCTCGGTTTCTATGTTGATATCTTTTGTCATATCACCCGAACAATAGTGCTGAGAGCTTGCGGCGCGTGGCGGAAACCCATTCGTCTTCCAGGCCAACCATTTCAAACAGCGACAGCAGTTTTGCACGCGCCTCACCGTCATTCCATTCCTTGTCCGCTGCGATTATCGTGAGCAGATGGTCTGCCGCGCCATCATGATCGCCTGAAGCGATAAGTGCGCTGGCCAGATCAAACCTCGCCTTATGGTTTTTTTCATCCGCCGCCACCGCCGCCTGCAATTTTTCCAGCTCGCCATCGGCTGGCTTGGCTTTTGCTAACTCCAGCGCCGTCCGAGCCCGTTCAATTGCCGGCTCACTTGCGAGTTCTAGCGGAAGTCCCGCCAAGGCAGCTTCGGCCTGCTCAAGATGTTCAGCAGCAACCAGCGACCGGATCAGACCGCCAACAGCATCTACATTGTCAGGGGCGATATCCGCGATTTGGGCAAAAATACCGGCAGCGCGCTCGCCGTCACCGCCTGCCAGTGCTTCTTCACCCATGGCCAGCAAAGGCGCCAGATCTTGTTGCGGTTGTTCGCCGCCGATAGGCAGTTTTTCCAGTATTTGATCGAGCAGGCTAGAGATCTGGCTCTCGCTTCGGGCCTGCGTCATATCGGCAACCGGTTTCCCCTGAAAAATCGCATAGACTGTGGGGATTGACTGCACCTGAAATTGCGATGCGATGAACTTATTCTCATCGACATTTATCTTAGCGAGCATAACGCCTCTATCCGCATATTGCGCGGCCACTTTCTCCAGCATTGGTGTCAATGCCTTGCATGGGCCACACCATTCCGCCCAGAAATCCAATATGACCAGCTTTTCCATACTGGGAGCAACCACAGCCTGCTGAAATTCTTCTACCGCTTTTTGCTCTTCGACTGTCAGTCCTGCTGTCGCCAAGGGAAACTCCTGTCATTCTGCTGCGCAAAGCCGGGAAAGCCGAGAATCGCACAAATATTGTTCAACTTCTGGGCTTTATGTGGGGATGGGCTGGCCAAAGCCAAGCATATTTTTACTATTGTGTGCGAGTAAGGTGAAAATGGGGCTTGCCGGGCTATATATCCCATGCTAACCGCGCGCCTCAACTGCTGATGACGAGACAATGAAACCCAGTGTCATGGCAGCGCCGAGCGGGCGTAGCTCAGGGGTAGAGCACAACCTTGCCAAGGTTGGGGTCGAGAGTTCGAATCTCTTCGCCCGCTCCAGTTTTCCCAATACTTTTGTGATCTATCGGCCTCGGGCCAACCCCCGGGGTTACCGCCCGGGTTACCGTGACGCGCCTTTTGGCGACCTTTTGATTGAGAGCAGAAGGTGAAAGTCATATGGCGGGACCGGGAAGCGATCATCTATGACAGAAGCAGGTTTGAACGACAACTTCACTGAGGATGGACTTGCAACGGTTTGGTTCCGGTCACTTGTCTCTCATTATGCCACCTTAGCTTCGAAAGCCAAGGGGCTTATGCCGCCCAGATATGAGTGGCGCCTTCGGGTGTTGTAGAACCCGTTGATGTATTGGAAGATGGCAGCCTCAGCCTGACGGCGTGTTGGCCAGCTTTGCCGCCAGATCAGCTCCGCCTTGATCGTTTTGAAGAATGTCTCCACCGAGGCATTGTCGTAGCAGTTGCCCTTTGTCTAACAGACTTTGTCATCATTATATCGGTGCTTGTAACAAGTCACGGATTTCAATCTCATATATCGAGTCTCCATAGTTTTCAAACACAGGGGGCCTGAATGTGCTTTTCCAAAGCCATCACCATTTCAACTATTGGGCTAAACGCCATATTTCTTCAGTTTGCGGGAGCAACGCCGGCAGCTGCGCAAACTAGTGATGATGTTAAACGAGCAATGGATCAACTGAACGCCGGCGAAGCCAATGCTGCCTACACTGCTCTCAAGGTTTGGGAAGAGAATCAAGCCGGTGATGTTGATTTTGACATGGCCCTCGGCTTGGCTGCATTGGATAGCGGACGGCATGGCGAGGCGATCATTGCGTTTCAGCGGATAGTGGCGCAACAACCCAATAATGCGCGGGCGCAAGCCGAGCTGGCCCGCGCTTATGCGGCGGCGGGTGATATCGATACGGCGCGAGCGGAATTCGAGACCGTACGCGGTGATCCGTCGATCCCAGATCCGGTGCGCAATCGTATTGACGGCATGGTTCGCAAAATGGATCAGCAGATTGCTGGCGGTGCCTCCGAGATAACTGGCTATTTCGATGTCGAAGGCGGCTACGACAGCAATATCAACACCGCGACTGATGCAATCTCGATTACATTGCCGTTATTTGCGTTCCTCGGTCCGGCCAATTTGAATGGCGCTGCCCGCGAACAAGATGCAGGTTTTTACCAGATACAGGGCGGTTTGTCAGGCTCGACACCGCTCAGCCGTCAGACACGTTTATTCGGCTCCGTGCTCGGCAACTGGCGCGACAATATAGATAGCCGGTTTGTCGATCAGGCCTCGGGAGTCGGCACGCTCGGTATCGCTCACAGCCTTGCTAATGGCGACGTGTTTTCCTTGTCCGCGCAGGGGCAGCGGTTCTGGTTGGGCCATAATGGTTACCGAACCAGTGTTGGCGGAGATGTCCGTTACACCAAACGGCTTTCCGGTGATCGTGCATTGTCGGTGAGCGGCCAATATTTCCGGCTCAACTATGATGGCAATCCGCTGCAGGATGCCGAAAGATTCTCGGGCGCAGTGACTTATGCTGATAAAAATATATATGGCGGATTCGGTGGCGGCAAGGAAGAAACCCGCCGCGCCGGGGCGGACCAGTTGAGCTATGCTTTTGCGAACGCGCAACTCGGCGGCGAATGGAGCTTGGGCGAAAAAACTGCTGTCATTGCGGGCGCAAGCATTGAACATCGCAACTATGACAGTCGTGATCCATTGTTCCTTAAGGGGCGCAAGGACACGCAGTTCGATGCTTCCCTGGGCGTCCGTTACCGGATCACAGATACGGTCAGCATCCGTCCGCGGGTTAGCTACACCCACAACGAAAGCAATATCGCGCTTTATGATTATGACCGCTGGACAGCCTCCGTGGGCGTTCGGTTGAGCTTCTAATTTTACATATAATTTAATTCAGGGGAGACATGAAATGACCCAGACCACTTGGAAAACAGACGTGAAACTCGCAGGCGCAAGCGCGCTGGCGACGACCTTGGCGGCGCTACTTATCCCCGGATCGCCCTTGTTCGCGGCAGAGCGGGTTTTTGCTTCCGGTGATGCAGCGGCAGCATCGACAGATAATGGTGCAGGCGAGCAGCAGGTTGGCTCCGGCATCGTGCAGCTAAAGCTGGACGACGGTACGACCGTCAGCATTGTTGGACCGGCAAGCTATTCAATCGATCCCGGCGGCCAACTCAAAGTGGTGACAGGCAGCTTCACCGCGTCCGCACCGAATGGCTCATCTCCGCGCCCGATTTTAGCTGGTAATGGCGGTCAGGTGTCACTTCGTCCCGGTAGCAGTGCCAATGGCAAAATCGCAGGTGATGGAAGCTTCGCGGGCTTTGCGCTGTCCGGCTCGGTCCGGATTGCGAGCAATGGCAGCAGCCGTAATTTCCGTTCGGGAAGCGCCTTTCGCGCTGGAGCGGGATCAGGACCATCGGCAGTTGTGACGGCAGGGGCGCAGCCAAACCGGACCAGCGGCGGGCAAACACCGTTGCAGCAAATCCAGCAGGCGCAGACCGGCGCGGCGCTATATCTCGCCAACCCCAGCCAGACAACACCAACCTCGCTGGGCTTTGGCGGTGTTCCACAAACCCAAACCTTTGTGCCCGGCACGTTGCAGGCGTCGACTACCCCGACGCAATTTCAGGCGGTTGTGCAGGCCCAAACCGGTCCGCTGGATCCGGCGGTGGCGCTGCGGTTTATCAACGAAATTTTTGCAGCCCAGCAGACGACCGGCGGGCTTGGTTCATACACCGGACTTACCCCGGCACAAATTCAGGCACTGCTCTTCAACCTGCAGACCAATGGAGCGCCATCGGGCATATCGCAATTCCAGCTGGAACAATTTTTGCGGGCGCTGGGCGCAGCCGGTTTCAATGTTACCGGAATCGCCGGACAGGGCCCCAGCTTCGGTTCGCTGGCCGATTTGCTTGCTCTTGTTGCGGCAGGCGGCACGATCCCGCCTGGTGACCCGACTGTACAGGCGCTGGTCGACATATTATTTGCAAACGCCTTTCCTCCCGGCTTGGATGTTAACGAGATTGCCCGGCTGTTCCGGTTGGCGGGCTATACTGTACCGCCGCAATTTGGCGGCGGAACGGGCGGTACTCCCACACCATCTCCGACGCCTACGCCAGCGCCGACACCCACACCGCCCCCTGTTCTGGCAGCGTCAGACGGCGTTCGGCCCGATGGTAGCCGCAGCGACATCAACCTTGCCTTTGCGAAGATAACCGAAACTGGCCAGGATTCACCGGTAACTTTGATTTTCGATGCGGGGGAGTTTGTTGGTTATCGGCTCCGCAGCGGGTTTGAAATAAAGTTTGACGGGCGCGACGAGGTCGAAAAAGGCGGTGATAAAGGAATTATCGGTTGGTCAAGGCTTGTCGGCGGCACGAAAGCGCTTGGTGCAGCGCGCGGACCCAATAGCGGAGACCATTTTGTCTATGGCTTGCCTATGGTAAATGCTCCGTCAGGCGGATTGCTCCAGTATGACCTGATCGGCTACACCAGCCCAACAATCCGTGACGATAGCGTTGCGCCGGGCGTCTTTAGTGGCAAATTTTCGGTCAATTTCGGGACTGCACAGATATTGGCGGGACTTGAGGCGACGGTTACACTTTCGGATTCAGTATATAACATCATGTCAAGTGGCGGAGTTCTGGCACCTAGTATCGGCGTATTGAGCGATGGCCGGTTTAACGGCACGATAGATATTGAAGACGGCTTAGGCATTGCATGTAATGTAGGCGATTGCCGGTTTGTGTATAATGGTTTTCTCGCCGGACAGAGCGCTAGCCATGCAGGATTTGCTTATACGATCCGTGATGATGCGCAGAATGTATTCAAGTGGATCGATGGCAGCGCGGCCTTTTCCAAAGCGGAAAACACCGGCACTGATCCCGATCCGATCACCAAAACATTCCGTGGAGTGAAGATTGATAGCGGCTTCGTCCAACCAACCGCAGGCAACTTCAATTCGCTTCTCGATGTGACCCGGAATTTCCTCACACGCGGCGAGATTCAAGCCGATGAAGGCCGGGCTTTCAGGATAGACGGACTTGCAAATTCTGGTTCTACAAACAAAACGGAATTAACTTCCGTAAGGGTCAAGAGCGGTGTTGGCGATGCTTTTCGCAGTATTGGCACTGCCAAAAATGCGGATAATGGGGCACTTGGCGATGTCATCGGCTGGACGAGATGGACGGATGGTGAGTTTGCCAATTTGAAAGGCGGAAACCGCGTTTTGGCTGGCAGCGAATCAATCCATTATATTTGGGGTGATCGCACGACCGGAACACTGCCTACCGGCCGCGCCGAATATGCGCTGTCCGGTGGAACGCGGCCAACCCGCGTTGACGGCATGGGCGATCCCGGCACGTTTGAAGGCGAACTAGCGATTAACTTCGCAACCCTGAAAATGGGCTGGGACACAATTGTCGGGATGGGCAATGATCGGTTCAACTTCCTCTCATCCGGCGGCCTTGATAATCTTTCAGTAAACGTAAATAATGCTGGCAACGGGATTTTCAATTTTACCGGTGACGGGATGGTCGTTTCCGAGCTCGGGCGCTGTCAGGGTTGTACCGGGTCGGCCAGCGGTTTCGTGAGCGGAGCAGACGGAAAATATGTCGGCTTTGCTTATGAAATTGGCACGGTGGATTTCGGTGCCATTCAGGGTGTGGCCGGGTTTGAATTTCAAGCCCCCGCTTCAACGCCGCCCACAGGGACTGTTCGTTCGAACCAGTTTGCTGCTTATGCCGCTGGTGCTAATGTCGGCATTGACGCGCGGGAAATCGTTGATGTGACTTACGCGGGCACCAGCGGTGCACCTATTGGCTATGTGTGGAAACTTAATGATTTCACGACCGAAAACGAGCGCCCCAATATCGGCACGGCGAAGGAAAATGAATCGGGTAGTGTCGGCGAGGTGATCGGCTGGACGCGGTGGGCTGACGGCAAGACCGGCGGACGTTTTTATGGCGAGCAAAACGGCCTGGACTTTGGCCCCAATCAGGGCTTCCACCTTGTGACGGGAACACCGGCAACCAATCTGCCAACCACTGGCACGGTTACTTATGCGCTTGCCGGTGCGACGGCACCGACAATCCGGGATGGATCGCTGGCACCTGGAAGTTTTTCCGGGAATCTTGCGGTCGCGTTCGGGGCAACGCCGCTGGTCGGAATGGATTTTGCGATAAACATCGAAGGCAATGCCTATGGTTTTGGAACTCCCGGCGGTGCCGCTGATCCAACCAACGGCGGAAGGCCTGTGGAAACCACCGGAGATTTTGCACTGACCTTTGGTTCGGGTCAGGAAAAATTCCTGGTGACCGGCAATGGACCGATTTGCGGCGGCAGCGGTGATTGTATCGCCAGCTTCCGGGGTTTCCTTGCGGGAGAAGGCGCCAGTCATATTGGTGTAAGCTATACTTTCGGTAACGGAACGTTTGATCAGCGGGTTGATGGGGTCGCGGCATTCGGCAAGCAGGGATCGGGGCCAACTGTCACCAGCACCACTAATTGGTCTGGCTGGACCGCCGGCGGGGTAGGTGACGGAGCCAATTTCAACTTTGATCCGCAAACCGGCAATCGGCTCAATAATGGCCTCGGCATTCCAACTACCAGCGACATCCGCGCGATCAGGGAAGCTCTGGGGCCCAATTTCGCTTTCCAATAAGACAGCCTTGCCAGACAGTTTGGTCCGTCCATTGCAACCCCTTGTGTTGGGCGGACCCGAGCGTTTGGCCAAGTCCTGCAAGTGAACATAACAAGCTTTGTAATGTCTCTAACAGAAGCTGTAACTGGAGTGCCGCATGCTCTTCCGCCACTTTGATCTGGCAAGATCAAACACAAACAAGGGGTATGGATATCATGAACAGCAAGAAAATTATCGCAGCGGCAACCGCCGGGATCACAATAGCTTCACTGGCCACCGCGCCGGCACTGGCGGCCAAGGGTAGCGCCGAAGCCGAGGTGATGAAATGTGACGCCTCCCACGGTACGATCGCGATCACCGATGGAGACACGCAAGGCTGGACCAAATTTGGCCTGTCATCCCCGCGCGGAATGCTCGGAGCGATCGTGCAGGAATCAGGCTGCTTCACGTTGCACACTGGCGTGGACGGAAGGCCTGCCAATTACCTGATGTCCGCTGTTGCCGGTTCGCAGGAAGAAATTGACCAGACCATGAACATGGCAAAAGGTGCTTTGACGGAAGGACTGGTCCGTTCCGGTGCTGCAGGCTCCGTGCTTAGCAGCGTTCCGATGGGCGGCGCGCTTATCGGCATGTTTGGCGGCCTTGGTGGCAAAAAGAAAACCATTACTGCAGGCTTACGACTGATGAATCCGTCGAACGGACAAACGCTGATTTCCGGCAGTGGCCAAAGCCAGAAATCGACCATCAAGGTGTTGAGCGGTGCCGGATGGGTTGCTGCAAGTCAGGGTCAATTTGGACAATATAGCTCGTCTAAAGACGGCAAAATGGTTGCCAGCGCTTTCATCGAAGCTTTCAATAGCCTGGCATCACAGGCTGGCGCGTTGGGTGCTGTCCAGCAGGTTGCAACGCCCGCCGCTGCTCCAATCTCGAGCTACAAGGTAGCGGTAGCGACCAAGATGATGGACGGCCCGGCAGAAACAAGCGCTGAGGTTCGTGATTTGCGGGCCGATACAACATTGATCCCGACGGGCAGCAAAGAAGGCCTTTTTGTGGAAGTGACCGACAATTACGGCACCAAGGGATGGGTTTCAGTCGAAGACCTGCGCTAATTGCGACCCGAGCGCAGCGACATCGCTGATCAGGAAGGGCGTCCTCCTCCCCGGAGGGCGTCCTTCCACTGATTGTTTATAATTGGAACGTCTAATCACCAATCAGGATAAACGGTGCCCAAACCGCTGGGTGGGCCGCGCCGGAGACGGCGGGGTCAGCCATTAATTTCAATTGCGCCTGCCGCAATGCCTCAGCTCGGGTCATACCGTTTTTGGCATTTTTGACTGTCTCTACCGAGAGAATCGCTGCTGCATCGTCGCGAACCGGCCAGTGGGAGAGCAACAGCGACCGGGTTCCGGCTAACCGGAACGCTTTCGCAAGCCCGGAATATGTTGGTGCACTGGCATCGAGGCCTCCGCTACTATTGCAAGCCGAAAGGATGACCCAGTCAACCGGAATCGATAGCCGCGAAATTTCGCTGGCGGTTAGCAAACCGTCATCAAGGGTGCTGGCTGTGGCGGGAGGCGTCAGCACTAGCGCTGGTTCCGACAGCCCGTCGATTTCGCCGCTGGTCAATCCGTGAGTGGCAAATGCAACCACCGAGAAGCTGGAAAAGTCGAACGATTTGGCCGATGTTTCGGTCAGGTCAGAGCCGGTAATAAGGATGGAGTTATCATTGCCGAAAACCGCACTCAGCCGGTTCAGCTCTTCCTTGCTTGAAGGCAGGCTGGGCAAATTTGCGATCGATTCAATATTCACTTCCCCGCCCCGGAACAGGCTCGCGATCTGCAGACTGCCCTGATACTTTTGGGAAAGCGCAGGGTTCCCGAAACCCGCAAAGCGCACCGATGGCAGATCTGATTTTTCGGTTGGCTGACTTATAAAACCGGAAAATATGGCGATCGACTTGTCCCGGACAAGCCATGGTGTCTCATTGCCTTGCCCGCCGCTGGTTACCAGCAGCGCCGGAGAGATGGACGCCAGCAGGCCGCTGGCCGGGAACAGCAATTCTTTTTTGTTCGCCAGTCTTTGATAGAGCGTCTCCGGCAGAACGCGCTTGAACAACTGGTGGGCCGCATCGCGATCAAAACTGGCTGTGCCGTCTGACAAGCCTGCCCGCGCATCGTCAATGCTCATCCGGATCCGCTTTATCAGCGCGGCGGTTTCCCGGGGTGAACCTTTTGCACTGCCCCAGGTGACGGCATCCCTCGAAACCGCAATGGTCAATATCTCGTTCGATAATTCCAACGGAAAAATGACGACCTGCTGATCGGTCAGCTGCGCTTGCAATTCTGCCAATGGCAGCGGTGATGGGCGGCTGAGCGACACATAGTCGGGAAACCGCCCAGAGATTTCATCGTCGATTTCATCGATTTCGTTCTGAAGATCGGTCAACGCAGCGGTGAGGTGGTTGGCCTCACCGTCATTCTTGGTGACCGCAGCAATGATTTTGGCTCTGAGCGCATTGGCATCCTGCCGTTTGGTTTTCAGCTTGACCAGCAGCGCGGACACCTCATCATTCTGGGCGGCTGCACGGACCGCCATATCAGCATTTGCCTGCGCCAGTTCTGAAATCAACGCGAGCTGTGCGGCCCGAACCGCATCCTCCTTGGCACCGGATTCAACGGCTATTTTGGCAAACAGGCCAAAGCCGACTTTCATCACTTCTGAAAGTGATACCATCTCCGGGCGTGCTGCGGTGAGATTGAACATCTGCTTTTCGAGCCGCGCGGACGCGCTTTTGGCCCATTGCAAAGCTTCCGCCTTTTGTCCTGCTGATGACAGCATCGCGGCATAACGCAATTCGTCTTTCAACCGGTCCTGATGGCTGTCGGGCAGTGATTTGATCAAACTGGCGATTGGCGCCTGCGCTGCAGCGACTGCGGCGGCGGGATCGCCATATTGATAAATATGCCAGGCACGGGCTATTTCGGCACGGGCGATAGACTGCTCGCCCGGTTCCAGGGTTTTTTTGAATTCTTCGATCGCGCGATCATATACCGGTAGGCTGTCTTTTGAATGACCGGTTCGATCCATCAATGTCGCCAGAAAGACCCGGGACTGACCTTTCTCCCGAAAATCGGCGACCCCAGTCATAATATCGGCGATATTTACGACTTCGCGCTGCAACGTATAGGCTTCATCAAACTTTCCCTGCAACGTGAGCGCTGCGGTAAGCATCGACAGGGGTTCATAAACCGAAGCGCTGTTGCGCCCGTGCAATCCCGTTTCGATTTCCATCTGACGGCGGAAAATACGTTCCGCATCTGCATATCGACCATTGCGGTACAAGACGGCTCCCGAAGCGTTCAAGGCATAGCCGACCAGCGCGTGATCCGGTGGCAACGCCTGCAGCGCCGCGACAGCAGCTTCATCGAGTACATCACCGGCGCGGGGATCATCCATGTAATGCATGTGCACGCCGCAGTTGATCGAATTTATATGCCGCAGCCGATCCGTTGCAGGCAAGGTCCGGCGGCCCAGTTCGGCTGCGCGACACATGATTGCCATCGCCTCCGCCCGATCTCCAAGTTTAAAACCCGAATAGGCGAGGGCATTGAGCGCCAGAGCCATTTTCCCGCTTTCCTCGCCAAAAACGCGGGCTACTCTGGCAATTGCCTTGTTCGCATAAAGTTTGGCGCGCTCTGCATCCTTCAGATCGGTTGAAATCAACGAGGCGTAACTCTCCAGATCGTAGATATAGGCTGCGTCTTCCAACCCGTTTGCATTGACGACCGCATAGGCTGACTCGATATTCTGCCATCCCTTGTCCAATTCCTGGGTATAGAAATAGGCGACCGCCAGATTTTTGTATGATTGCGCGAGAATTGTCGGTGCAACTGAAGAGTCAGCCTCAACTTTTCGGGTAAAATCCAGCCAGACATCCCGCTCGATTTTGGGCTTGTCGAAACGGTCCCGCAGCAGCAGAAGCCGGAATTCTTCTTCTATGGAATTTGCTGATGCACTGGAATTCGGCACATTGGCATCGACATTCAATGCCAAAGCGGGACCGGATAGCAACGTCGCGATGAAAGCAACTGGCAACGCACAAACACGCATTACAAAAACCCCTTTAAAAACTATTCCCTGGCGCGGCCCGCAAACGATGATAATCCTGCGTCACGAATATGCAAGGCATCTCAATCATGTGCGCGGAACCTAACAGCATTTGTAACTGTATTTTCGCGGTCGACAATGGCTATACACTTTACCAATCGTCGCCAATAACAGCGGATAAAGTCCCGAAATGACCAACTTGCGCATTTTGCACGTAGAAGACGACCCGCAAGCGGCGAAAATGGTCGCCGACACCTTGTCGCGGGTGGGTGACCATGTGGCCAATGCGGCAAATGGCAAAGACGGTCTGCGCCTGGCATCCGAAGAGCCGTTTGATCTGGTCATACTGGACCGGATGCTGCCGGATATGACCGGTATTGATATCGTCAGCAAATTGCGTGCAGTCGGCATATCTATTCCGGTTTTGATGCTTTCGGCGCTCGGCCGGACCGAGAACCGGATCGAGGGACTGGATGCCGGAGTTGATGATTATCTCGCAAAGCCGTTTGAGCAGGAGGAGCTGATTGCCCGTGTCCGGGCGTTGCATCGGCGAGCGACCGGTCGGTCGCACAGCGCCGTAATCATATTCGGCGATATGGAATGTCATATCAAAGCACGCACAGCGCATCGCCAGGGCAGACATATTGCGCTGAGTCCGAAAGAGTTTGAACTGTTCAGATATTTTATGCAGAATTCCGGAGAAGTCGTGACCCGTGAAATGCTTTTGCGCGACGTCTGGAACCTGAACTTTGATCCGCAGACAAACGTCATAGACGTTAATGTGGGAAGGCTTCGGCGGAAGCTGGAAGAAGGTTTTGACAGCCCGGTTCTTGAAACAATCTGGGGCGCGGGATACCGCCTGCTGGCCGCCTGATCATGCGTTTCATCGGCAATATGTTTTCGTCGCTATTTGGCCGTCTGAGCCTGTGGGTGGCGGTTGTCACCATCGTCTCGGTCATTGCCCTTTACGCCATGACCTACTGGATCGTGCGCACCGAGACCGAGCAGCAGATTGCCCGTGCGGTCGATACGGATATCGCCGGACTGGCGGACATATATATTTCGGGCGGCGCTGCTGAATTAAGCAAAAGGCTCAAAGACCGGCTCGAACTCTTGCCGCCAGGTGGAGAACGCTATTATCTGCTCGCTTCTGCCAGCGGAAAAACAATTGCGGGCAATATTCCGCGCTGGCCGGAGCTGTCTTCGGAAAATTCGGAGGCAGCGGTGATTGTCCTGTCAGACAACAGGGCAATATTTGCCCGTGCGACCCAGCTCGATCCTGACCTCAAGCTGGTGGTCGGGCAGAATTTGAGCGGTATGACGGTGCTGCTCAACCGGATTGGCGCTGCCTTTGCGACTGCCGGGGCTGTGCTGGTGCTGGTCATTATTATGATCGGCCATGGCGCCACGCTTCGGCTCAATCGCCGTGTTGGCGCAATTAATACCGCTTTTCGCGACATCAGCAGCGGCGAGCTTACCCGGCAGGTGCCCGTGGACGACCGCGGTGACGAGCTGGACGAACTCTCGCGCCATACCAATAACATGACCGAGCGCCTGTCCGCACTAATCGGAGCCCATCGAGATATCTCAGATAATACCGCTCACGAATTGCGCACCCCGCTGACACATCTCGACACCCGTCTGGTGCAAGCGCTGGGCGAAGTTAAAGAACCCCGGCAGGTGGAAACATTGAATCGGGCACGGCAGGATATTCGCGATATTATCGCGATGCTCGACTCACTTCTAGATATCGCTTCCAGTCAGGCAAAAAAGGGTGATCTGTCAGGCCTTTCGGAGATTGATCTGTCGGTAATAACGATGTCCATGGCGGACCTGTTTGCCGAAAGCGCAGACGAACTGGGGATCGAGTTCCAAAGCGATATTGCAGCAGGGGTGAAATTGCTGGCCGATCCATCGCATATCCAGCGGATCCTTTCGAATCTGCTTGATAATGCGTTTAAATATGTCCCGCGTGGCGGAACGGTTCGCCTTTCCCTCCGGCCTGGCCCGGTGATAGTCGTGCAAGATGATGGACCCGGAGTGGCCACCGCGTTGCATGAGAAAATTTTCGAGCGGTTTGCCAGAGTGGACGGCAGCGATACTCCCGGTCACGGCCTTGGGCTGGCACTTTCGCAGGCCTTGGCGGAACGCAATGGCCTGAGCATTGTCTGCCGCAACGCTTCGCCCGGCGCTCTTTTCGAAGTCAAACCGGCAGGAGCAAGCTGATATGACGATCCGTCCAGCAACCACATTGATAATGGCAGTTGGCTGTTTACTGTCCACAAGCTGCGCGACCATAGCGCCTCTCGCGGAAATCGAGACAGACAGCCCGACCGATGAAGGCGTTTCGGCCGCTGTTGACAGCGCGGTTATGCGAACAGCGAACGCCATCGCGTTGGGTGAAGCGGGCGCGCGTTCAAAAGACGTGGCGACGCTTGTGCAGGCGGCGAGCATGCTGGATGCACTGGGCGCCAAACCTACCGGAAAATCAGAGGAAGACATTGCCCGGAAGTGGATTGATCTGGCAGCCAGTCAGGATCCCGAGGCAAAGTTGCCAGTATATCGAGGCCGGGCGCTCGGTCCGGCCTATCGCAAAGGCACGGTAACCGCGGGATCTGATGTGACTATGGAGCAGATTTTTCTGGCCGGCAAAAAGGCATCGGTTGCGCTTGTGCCAGTGTCCAAGAATATCGTGTCGATCAGTATCGAAAACGGCGACGGCAAACGCCTTTGTCACCGGACTGTTTCGACAAAGCCCGACAGCTGTGAATGGCTGCCCCTCTTTACCGACCGGTTTCTTATCCGGGTCAAAACCAAAGCCCGGGAACCGGTACGCTATTATCTGGTATCAAATTGAGGTCAGGGTTTGATAGTCTGGTTCATCTGCTCTAACCTGGAAAGCAGACCTTCCAAAAATCACCCAATCTTTGCCATACAAGTAAATCACTTTGGATTGGTCCAGAATCGTTTTGTGCTCCTTTCATCGACGCCCAAATCGCAAAGCAGTGACCTCATGAATTAACAGTCGCGATATTTTCCAGAAACTCGATAGAAACTCGATAAACGCGCTTGGCCGTTAACGCGCATGTATTCTGCGATAGCCTGATAACAGAACCGCAAGCGTCACTCGGCAATGCCAGAAACCAGCCAAGCCTTCGCTTTCATCATCACGCCCTTATCGGTAACATGATGCTTTTCAAATAGAGCAACGAGATCATCGCTAGCGTTGCGAAAAACATCATCGCCTTCTTCTTTTAGCAAGCGGCCCGCCGCCATCGAACCTAGCACAAAATCGACGGCTTCTTGCGGTGTCGCCTCTGGGCCTCCGATTGGTTGCAATCCTTT
Organism: Parasphingorhabdus halotolerans; assembly: GCF_012516475.1. Taxonomy (NCBI): domain Bacteria; kingdom Pseudomonadati; phylum Pseudomonadota; class Alphaproteobacteria; order Sphingomonadales; family Sphingorhabdaceae; genus Parasphingorhabdus; species Parasphingorhabdus halotolerans. The sequence continues at coordinate 3,141,328 of NZ_CP051217.1, forward strand.
GTACGTGTCAACACTGACATCAGAAAAGCCTGCTGTTGCCAAAATTTCGTTGAGATATTCCAAATCCTCAAACGCAAAGGGCCCCGGTGCACGGGGAATGGCGGGCGGGACTTCGACATGACTTTTGACAACGCTCATCATCTCCATCATCCAGAGATTGTCGCGCGGTGGTCCCCAGATCGCAAGGTCAATGCGGCTACCGCTGCGCAGCAAACCATGCAGGTTTGTGAATGCCGCTACCGGATCTTCAAAAAACATGCTGCCAAAACGCGAACATAGACGATCATAAGGCGCATCCTTCAACTGGACCGTGGCTGCATCCGCGCAGGTAAATTGCGCGTTTGTTATCCCAGCTTTTGTCGCACGATCTCTGGCGGCATCGGCAAGGTCGGGGGAAATATCCACGCCCATGACTTTGCCGGTGGGGGCGACTGCTTCGGCTATCGCTATTGTTGTAGCGCCGCCGCCAAATCCGATATCAAGCACGCTTTCGCCTTCGCGGTAATTGGCGCGCGCGAGCAAGGCGTCTCCGATCGGTTCTATCATGCCTTCGAAGCGGGGAAGGTTTTTGAGCCATTTTTGGCCCATTTCTCCTGCCCAATCTTCAGTTTGAACATTTTCTGGATTATCGGGAGTGGTATTGGTCATAAGTTTGTCTCTATCGGAACATGGGAAGACGTTAGATTTAAGTGATCTCTGATTACAAAATTTTTGCGAACCCAGCCGCGCCCGCACTGGCGGGCCTATCTTTTTTGCGGGACGATGGTGGTGACGAAGTGGCAGCTTGAACCAGTTTGTCGTGATCCGGTTCGTCTTTCAGCAATGCCTCCATAGTCTTTACACAAAGACGGGCGGTATCGTCTGCCAGATCATACCAGATTTGCTTGCCTTCGCGCCGGGTCTTAACCACTTTGGCCCGTCTTAGTTCGGCGAGTTGCTGGCTTAGGGCTGGCTGCCCGATTGCTGTGGCATTGTCGATATCACTGACGGTACTCTCTCCTTGAAGCAGATAGGATAATATCATCAGCCGCTGGGGCTGCGCATATACTTTCAGTTTCTCGGTGGCCCTGTCGGCCAGCTCGCGGCTTTGATAAATTGCGGTCATGCCGGTTTCACCCGCTTGCAAAACCAGTCCTCGTCCGTGCCGATATCAGAGGCCGAAGCCGGAGGTGTGTCAAGAACATCATCACCGGGTTGCCAGCCTTCAGGGGTCAGCACTGTTCCATCGGCAACCGTTTGGAGCGCGGCTAATATGCGGATCATCTCATCTACCGAGCGGCCCACATTATGCGGATAACAGGTTGTTGCGCGAATGATGCCCTCCGGATCGATAAAATAACTTGTTCGCATTGCGGTGGAATCCACGGCGTTCTCGCCGATCATTCCAAATGCTTTTCCGACTGCCATGCTGGGGTCTTCCACAATCGGGAACGTAATATCTGCCCCGTATTGTTCCTTAATGACACGAATCCAGGCGAGATGCGAATAAAGGCTGTCGACCGATAGTCCGACCAAGGCGCAGCGCATGGCCGCAAACTGGTCTGCCTTGTCCGCCAGTGCGATAAATTCGGTCGTGCATACGGGCGTAAAATCGGCCGGATGGGAAAAGAAGATCAGCCAGCGACCACGATAGTCGGATAGCTTGATAGTACCCTGCGTTGTCCGTGCTTCAAAGTCTGGTATTTGGTCGCCAATCCGCATTATAACAGTAGCAGTTTGTTGTGTTTCGATCATGAATTCCCTCCGCCTCCGATTTGGCACTATCCGCCACTTGACGCAACACATATAGTGTATTACATGATTTATGTAAATATGAGTATAAAGGAGTTCGACATGACTGATTCGGCCCTAGCTCATGCTGCCCAGCAAATCTCTGACACGCAGCGTAACGTGCCGCAGATTAGAGCTTTTTTCGATCAGGAGACGTTCACCGTCACCTATGCCGTGCATGACCCGGAAACAATGAAAGCTGCCATCATCGACAGCGTTTTTGATTTCGATCCCGCGTCAGGGCGCACTTCGTTCGATTCTGCTGATGAAGTTATTGCCTATGTGAAGGAGCATGGCCTCTCGGTCGAATGGCTGCTGGAAACGCACGCCCATGCCGACCACCTGTCAGCTGCGCCCTATCTGCAGGAAAAGCTTGGTGGAAAAATCGCGATTGGCGAGCATATTGTGACGGTACAGGAGGTGTTTGGAAAACTCTTTAATGCGGGCACAGAGTTTCAGCGTGATGGGTCCGACTTCGATCATCTTTTCGCCGACGGCGATACGTTCAACATCGGCAATCTTGATGTGACGGTTATGCACGTCCCCGGTCATACGCCGGCTTGTATCGCTTATGTCATTGGGGACGCTGTCTTTATCGGCGACACTATGTTCATGCCCGATTATGGATCGGCGCGGGCGGATTTTCCCGGCGGCGATGCGCGTCAATTATATCGATCGATGCGGCGGCTATTGTCGCTGCCCGATACCACCCGCCTGTTCATGTGCCATGATTATCTGCCAGAGGGCCGGAACGAATATGTCTGGGAAACCACCGTTGAAGAAGAACGGAAAGGCAATATTCATGCGCATGACGGGGTGAGTGAGGATGAGTTCGTCAAGATGCGGACCGAGCGTGACAAGACGCTCGACATGCCGCGCCTGATCCTGCCGTCAGTTCAGGTGAACATGCGGGCTGGCCACCTGCCGCCCGAAGAAGATAATGGGATGCGTTATCTCAAAGTTCCGTTGAACGGCGTCTGATGCTCTCTGCATTTCCCCATGCGATGCCGTTGGAAGGCCTTATTGGCGGCTTGATGATAGGCGTCGCTGCTGCAATCATGCTTCTGGGTCTTGGCCGAATTGCAGGTGTCAGCGGTTTGGCTGCTAGAGCGACGGGCATTGCCGACAGTGGCGCACCGCGCATCATTGCACTAGCATTCTTGGTAGGTTTACCGCTCGGAGCGCTTGCTACTTCTTTGCTAACCGGTGGTGTTGAGACACGGTTCCCATCGTCTGTCATTCCATTGCTAATCGGCGGCCTGCTGGTTGGCGTCGGTACGCGGTTGGGCTCTGGTTGCACCAGCGGTCACGGTGTTTGCGGCATGTCCCGGCTCTCACCGCGCTCTTTGATTGCAACATGCATCTTTATGGCCAGCGGTTTTGCGACGGTGGCGTTGATGCGCGTTGGCGGTTTCCTATGAGGCAGGTTTTTGTCGCCCTCCTCGCCGGATCGCTCTTCGGAGCGGGTCTGGCTTTTTCAGGCATGGCTGATCCTGCCCGTGTGCAAGGGTTTCTGGATTTATTTGGCAATTGGGATCCTACCCTCGCTTTTGTAATGGGCGGCGCGATCATTCCGATGGCGATAGCCTGGCTCATTCAGCGGCGCTTGGACAAGCCTTTTGCAGACGCAAAGTTCTCGCTGCCCGGAACCACAATAATAGATGGCAAGCTCGCGAACGGTGCGGTGCTGTTTGGTATTGGTTGGGGCATTAGCGGTCTTTGCCCTGGACCGGGCGTTGCCGACCTCGCCATAAATCCTCTGCCAGCTTTAGCCTTTGTCGGCGCGATGTTCATCGGAATGATTGCCCACCGCAAGGTCACTTGAAAACATACTATTGGGAAGGTTTTAGTATGACGAACGAGAAGAAAATAAACGGATTAACCGAAACGGACAAGGTGTCGCAAGCATCGCAGAGTAGCAAGCGATTCAACTTCGTCATCATTGGCGGCGGCTCAGCCGGTATCGCTACCGGCGGCTCGACCAACCATGTTATTCATTTGCCAGCTATTGCACGCAGCGCTGGGATCCAGATCGATTGGGATGATACGGATGAATTGTCACCGGCGGTACCGCTCATCGCCAGCGTCTATCCGAATGGATCGGGTGACGTGAACCATTTTACTGCAGCAGAGGGCATGCCTTATGTCATCCGCGAACTGATCGGCGCTGGCCTGGCGCATGATGACATCAAGACCGTTTATGGGTCATCACTTTCTGATGGCGCAAAACAACCCAGAATGGACGGCGATAAATTGGGTTTTGAAGACGCGCCTGCCGCCTCCGTTGACGAAACGATTTTGCGTTCGGCCAGCAAACCCTTTCAGGCAGATGGGGGCATGAAACTGCTACAAGGCAATCTCGGCCGTGCCACCATGAAAGTCAGCGCGGTCGATCCAAGCCGCTGGGCCATAGAAGTGCCTGCCGCGATTTTCCACGACCAGAATGATGTGATAACCGCATTCAAGGCAGGGGAACTTGACCGCGATGTTGTAGTTGTTGTCCGATTCCAGGGACCGGCGGCCAATGGTATGCCTGAATTACAGAAACTTACAGGACCGCTCGGAGTGCTCCAAGACAAAGGCTTCAAAATTGCTTTTGTGACCGATGGCCGTATGTCAGGGGCGAGCGGTAAGATATCATCCGCGATCCATATCTCGCCAGAAGCATATCATAGTGGTTCTCTTGGCAAGCTTCAGGATGGCGATATAGTCCGGGTCTGTAGGGAAACGGGAGAACTCACAGCGTTAGTTGACGGGACTATATGGGACGCCCGCGAACAGGTCGCTCCGCCACCGCCAGCAATGGGAACGGGGCGCGAACTTTTTGCGATTCTGCGCCATCACAGCGACCCAGCGGAAAAAGGCGGCTCTGCCATGCTCGCCGAGGCAGGACTCTAGCCCATGCAAGAGATTGTTGTTGCGGATATCGGCGGAACCCATGCGCGCTTTGCTATCGCAGAGATCGACGCCGGACGGGTTGTAAGTCTTGATCACCAGGTCAAAATGCGCGGCGCTGACCATGCCAGCCTGCAAATCGCATGGGAGGCTTATGCAGCACAAATAGGCCGCGAACTACCCCGCGAAGCAGCTTTGGCTGTAGCTGGTCCGGTTGGCGGCGATGTCCTCTATTTTACCAACAGCAGTTGGATGATCCGCCCTGCGCTGGTTCCCGAAAAATTGAAACTGGATCGTTTCAGCCTGATCAACGATTTCGGCGCTGTTGGCCATGCTGTCGTGCATATGGACAGCGAACAGTTTAGTCATATTTGCGGACCGGAAACTGCATTGACAGAGGACGGCCCAATCACCGTGCTTGGTCCCGGAACAGGTCTTGGCGTGGTAAATGTGCTGCGTAAAGGCGGCGATTATTTTGTCACAGAGACCGAAGGTGGGCACATTGATTTTGCGCCCCATGATGAATTTGAAGACGCATTGCTGAAAAAACTGCGCGAACAGCATCGTCGTGTATCTGCCGAACGCGTCGCATCTGGTCCCGGGATAAGGGTGATCTACAACCTGCTTGCAGAAGTTGAGGGGCAGTCCGCGAAGGATTTGGATGACCGCGCTTTGTGGACATTGGCGTTCTCGGGTGAAGATAGTTTGGCTGCCGCCGCTTTTGATCGGTTCTGCCTGTGCCTCGGTTCGGTGGCCGGCAATTTGGCGCTCGCCCATGGATCAAGGCAGGTCATCATGGCTGGTGGGCTAGGACAGCGCATAGGTTCTGCTCTTCTCACATCTGGATTTCGCGAACGCTTCGTTGCCAAGGGGCGCTTTCAGTCGATGATGGAACAAATATCTGTGAAACAGCTCATTCACGAAGAGCCGGGGCTTTACGGAGCGGCGGCAGCCTTCATCAAGGAATATGGAATATGACCGACGATATGAAGCCAATCGAACGGATAATGCGCACTGCGCCCGTCATTCCTGTTTTGGTGATTGATGACATAGCTGATGCAAAACCGGTGGCTGAAGATCTGGTCGCGAAAGGATATCCGGTCCTTGAAGTAACGTTGCGCACAGATTGTGCACTGGATGCCATCCGTGAAATGAAACAAGTTGAAGGTGCCATTGTCGGTGCGGGCACTGTTCTCAACACCACAATGCTTGATGCAGCGATTTCGGAAGGGGCTGAATTTATAGTATCTCCCGGCCTCACAGAGCCATTGGGTCGTGCCGCAATTGAACGGGATATTCCTTTTTTGCCCGGTATCGCCAACGCCAGGGATATCATGCGAGGCCTCGATCTCTGACTGACCCATTTCAAGCTTTTCCCTGCTATGTCGAGTGGTGGAATCCCAGCGCTGAAATCTTTAGCAGGCCCATTCGGGCAATGTTTATTTTGTCCAACGGGCGGGATTACGGAAGCCACCGCTTCGGACTGGTTGGCGCTGGATGCCGTTTTATGCGTTGGAGGGTCTTGGGTAGCCGGTTAGAATTTCAATAAAAACAGAATTGATCTTCTAAAATGGATTAGATTCCTACTTTCTGACGGGACGGTGCATGGTGGATGTTTTGTTACGTACAACGTTATCTACAGAATTATTACATCTTCATCCGAATTCCGAAGCAACCATAAATTATTGATCTAAATAATAAATAATGGTGAGCCCTGCTGGGTTCGAACCAGCGACCTACTGATTAAAAGTCAGTTGCTCTACCGACTGAGCTAAGGGCCCCTCGACATGCTTCGCTTCTATTTTTGCGAAGCAGCATGTGCTTGGAAGGGGCCTCACTAGTGGTGGTTGGCTTCACGGTCAAGCGGCTTTCCGCGTTTTTCACGTGATGCTAAGTGACGTATTGCCAAGCCGGTTATTGGATCGCGCCAATCCCGCGCAATTTCATTGGCCGGTTGGAGTACAAACGCCCTTTCATGCATCGCGATATGAGGGATTATCAAGTCGGGGCTCGTGTTCAAAAAGGGTCCGCCGCTCCACATAATAATGTCCAGATCAAGCACACGCCGGGACCAGCGTTGGCCGCGTCTGGTCCCATATTGACTTTCGATATTCTGTAATGTTCCCAGCAATTCCAACGGATTATCGGGACAAACAATTATCGCGACAGCGTTTGCATATCGCCGGCTTGACGGACCTACGGGATTCGAAAATAATATCTGCGATTGTGCGCATAATTTGCCGGCCTGATCATTCAGAGCGCCAAAAGCAGATCTTACCACTTTCGCCGGAGGTCCGATCCGGGCGTGACGCTGGTTAGACCCAAGAGCGATAAGATAGGAGGATTTGGCCAGTAAATTTTCCAGAAAACTTCTAAAAACCGAAGTACCGCTAATCGTGCAAAATTGAAACGCTTTCAACAAATAGTTCCAAGCTTTTTCCCAGGCTGCTATAAACCCTTACATAGCATTGGTCCTCAAGGAGAATTAATATGACGCGCGGTTGGATTTTGGCAGGCTGTATGACGCTTTTGGTGACCACGGCTTGCAGTGCGCGCGATCCGGCCGAAACGCCGCCGGATGGAGAGAATATTTCGCGAGCATCACTGGTCGGCGTGGATAACGCGCAATATGGTGAAGTCATTGTAGCGGAGGGTGACAAGGGTTTATTGGTAAAAATTACTGCGCAGGGAATGAAGCCTGGCCCGCATGGGGTGCATATTCACGAGACCGGCAAATGCGAAGGGCCTGATTTCAAGTCAGCCGGCGGACACTGGAACCCGGGAAAGAAGGCGCATGGTTTTGACAATCCCGATGGCGCGCATATGGGTGATTTTTTCAATCTGGATATTGGCAAAGATGGTACCGGCTCGATGGAAGCGATGGTCGCCGGCGCGTCGTTGAAAGACGGTGAAAACGCTTTGCTTGATGGCGATGGCGCAGCGTTTGTCATTCATGAAGGACCGGATGATCTGAAAACTGACCCGTCCGGCGAAAGCGGTGGACGGATAGCCTGTGGTGTTTTTTCGGGCGGCTGATCGTACTTCATTGATGAGTTAAAAGAATTTGCGTTGTTTTTGAAAAGAGTAGTTTGATGGCTGTGTCTGTTTTGTTTGTTTGTCTCGGCAATATTTGCCGCTCGCCTTTGGCAGAGGCCGCACTGCGCCACGAAGCTGCAAAAAGCGGTTTGTCGCTGATTGTGGATTCAGCCGGCACCGGCGATTGGCATACTAACGAACCTCCTGATGAGCGGGCCCAGCGTGTCGCATTGCAAAACGGTGTTGAAATAGGGCATTTGCGGGCCAGGCAGATTGTGGCCGACGATTTTAAGGCTTTTGATCACATTATTGCGCTCGACAATCAAAACAAGACGGATCTCGAAGCCATGAAACCGGCTCAGGCGAACACCAAAATGTCGCTGCTTTCGGACTATATCGAGGGCAGGGCGGGGGACGATATTGCCGATCCCTACTATGGCAAAGAGGATGCCTTCGAGCAGACGTGGCAAGAAGTAACTGCGGCCGCCCGGATTTTGTGTCAAAAACTAATTTAGTATAACTGTGCGGTTATCTTCTTAAAAATTCTCAATTGCGCCAAGCATTGAGCCGAGCGGGAAGGAGCGCATCCACAAAGGCTTTCACAAAGACCATGTCCAGCCAATTTTTGATGCTTCCTTGGTTAATAAATCACCATTCAGATGTTCGATAGAAAATATCTATTGAAATTTAAGATATTTCGAATGCGCTTTTATGCGGTATCACTTGAAAAATCTTTGGAATCAACCGATATTGATGCCAACGGGTGTTTTAAAGGACCCGATTTTTTGAGGAGTAAAATTATCATGGCTTGGCCTGATCCTAGAATGAACCAGAATTCCGGCATAGGCATGGCACGCGGTAGTGCTGGCGGAATGACCCAGACTGACGTCGCATATGACGCAGGCCTGCGGACATTTATGCTCAAAGTTTATAATTACATGGCGAGCGGCGTATTGCTCACGGGTATCGTTGCGATGCTGTTTGCGAGCTCTGGCATGGCAGCGGACATCATGATGGGCGGTGGTATGCTCAAATGGGTGATCATATTGTCTCCGCTGGCAATTGTTTTGGCTATGAGCTTTGGCCAGAACAAAATGTCGACCTTCACTTTGCAGGCTATGTTTTGGGCATTTGCCACCCTCATGGGTCTGTCGATGTCGACGATATTCCTGGTCTACACCGGGGCTTCCATCGCGCAGACCTTCTTTGCAACCTCTGCGGCTTTCCTTGGCCTTAGCCTCTATGGCTACACAACCAAGAAAGACCTCTCCGGTTGGGGAAGCTTCCTGATCATGGGAGTGATCGGCCTAATTGTGGCTTCAGTGATCAACATCTTTTTGCAATCGTCAATGTTCCACCTGGCGATCAGTGCTATCGGTGTGCTTATATTTGCAGGCCTTACGGCCTATGACACGCAGCGGATCAAAAGCATGTATGCTTATGTTGCTGGCACTGACATGGTCGGCAAAGTGGTGATCATGAGCGCGCTCAACCTGTATCTGGACTTTATCAATATGTTCCAGTTCCTGCTCAGCTTCATGGGCAGTCAGGACTAAGATCACTCAAATGGATTTTGGAAAAGCCCGGCAGGAAACTGCTGGGCTTTTTCTTATCGCGTTTCACCAGATGTTTAGCTTTTCGCCGCTAGACAAATCAGAGTGCTAACCATAAGAGCAATCTTCGAGTTTTTGGGAGACGAGTATGTTGTCGCGTGTGAAAAAATTGCCTTTGCTGGCTATTGGAGGCATGATTTTCGTGCTTGCCGGATGCCAGGTCGCAGCACCGCCTCCGCCAGCGGTAGCACCACCTATTGTTTATACGCCGCGTGCACCGACACCGCCATTTAATGCCAGCAGCAACACGCTTATTCCGCCACTGCGGGTAGATGGTATGCGTCAGACCATCAACCGCGATATTGGACCTCTGGAAACATTATGGCATGTTCGTGCCGCGCTGAACGTAGCGGCCCTCAGCTGCACGGGTCCTGCTTATGCGCGGATAGTGGATGATTATAACGCATTCATCAATAAAAACGAAAAATTTTTACGCAACGCAAACAACTCGATCATCAGCAAATATCGCCGGGAAATCGGCAATGATTATAAAGCCGAACATGACCGTCACCAGACCAGCCTTTACAATTACTGGTCGTTCTCGCCGCTGCGCCGTCCGTTCTGCGACCAGTCGGTGCTGATCAGCGAGCGGGCCGTGGCTACCTCTACCGGAGACCTTGAGACGTTTGGTGCGCAAGCGCTGGCTGAGCTGGAGCGGCCTTTCACAGAATTTTATCTGGCTTACGAGCAATATGAGCGTGATCTTGATGCATGGCGCCGTCAGTACGCCCCAGAGCAATATCGCGATGCCCGGGACGAGACAATTAACACCGAAGGCCTGACGGGTAATCTAGTGCAACCGGATGAACGTGAAAATCCCGTTGACCTTGGCATTATCGAGCCGCCGACCGGCAACTAATCCTCCGCTTCAGGCATCAAAGCCATATCAATAGCCTTGGCGGCTTTATAAGCGTCCCGTTCCCTAAAACGCTCAGCATAGGCTTTGAAACTGTTGCGCTCCGGCAGAGTACCAAATTGCAATCCCCAATCGACCTGAGAGCCGACATAAACATCGGCCATTGTGAACCTGACGCCGCAAATATATTCGCGATTGGAAAGTGCACCATCGAGGACATCGACAGCTCTCTCCAGATTCCCGTATCCAGCCATTCGTTGCTGATCTTCGGTCGGCGTTATGCCCAAATGCTTATCGGTAATGGCCTGTTCCAGCGGACCAGCCGTAAAAAACAGCCAGCGATAATAATCGGCACGCTCGTTTTCGGTGGGGCTCAGTCCGCTAGCCGGGAATACCTCTGCTAAATATGCGCAAATAGCAGCGCATTCGGTTACTGTCTTGCCGTCGTGAACAATCGCAGGGACTTTACCCATAGGATTGACCTTCAGATAATCAAGGGCCTTCATTGTTGTACCATAATCCAGCAAGACCTGATCATAGTCCGCACCCGCCTCATGCAATGCCCATCTTACAATCTGGCCGCGTGACATCGGGTTAGTGTAAAAGGTGAGGGTCATCGTGCGTCTCCTAATTAACTTCAAGAACATAGTAGGAACATGTGATCGCGAGTCAAGCCCCACCTCATGCGGACACCACGGTAACTTAACAAGTCCGAGGGGTTCGTAGGCGAAAAAAAGCGGCGTAAGACCAGTCCCGCCGCTTTCATTTTCTCAGGGTTTGCGACCCCTTATTTTCAGGAGAATTATTTTGCTTTTGATGGCGTCCTTTTCTTGGGTGCCTTTTTCTTTTTTGCCTTGGGCGCAGCTGGGCTCACCTCAAAGGTTAGTTCGTTATCTTTGAGATGCACCTTTACTTCGCCGCCATTGACCAACTTGCCGAACAACAGTTCTTCAGCCAGCGGTTGTTTGATTTTCTCCTGAATCAGGCGTCCCATCGGGCGCGCGCCATACAGCTTGTCATAGCCGCGTTTGGTTAGCCATTCCTGCGCATCATCGTCCAGCGTAATATGAACATTTTGATCAGCCAGTTGCAGTTCCAGTTCGAGAATGAATTTCTCGACCACACGGGAAACCACTTCTGGTGGAAGATAGGCAAATGGCACAATCGCATCAAGGCGGTTGCGGAATTCGGGAGTGAACATCCGTTTCACCGCTTCTTCACTGGCATCTTCTTTTGATGTATCGCCAAAACCGATACCTTCCCGCGCCATATCAGACGCACCAGCATTGGTTGTCATGATCAAAATGACGTTGCGGAAATCTACCGTTTTGCCGTGGTGATCGGTAAGTTTACCGTTGTCCATAACCTGCAGCAGGATATTGAACAGGTCCGGGTGGGCCTTCTCGATTTCGTCGAGCAGCAGCACACAATGCGGATTTTGATCAACCGCATCTGTGAGCAATCCGCCTTGATCGTAACCGACATATCCTGGAGGTGCACCAATCAGTCGAGAGACGCTATGGCGCTCCATATATTCCGACATATCAAAGCGTTGGAGCGGAATGCCCATGATTGATGACAATTGCCGGGCGACCTCGGTTTTACCCACGCCGGTGGGACCGGAGAACAGATAATTTCCGATTGGTTTATTGGGTTCACGCAGTCCTGCGCGGCTGAGTTTGATTGCGCTGGACAGCTTTTGAATCGCTTCATCCTGGCCAAAGACAACGCGTTTCAAGTCCTTATCGAGGCTTTCCAGCGTTTTCTTGTCATCCTTCGACACCGATTTGGGCGGGATCCGCGCCATGGTCGCGATTACCGCCTCAATATCTCTGGTCGTGATCATTTTCTTGCGGCGTGAAGGGGGAAGCAGCATCTGCATTGCGCCAACTTCATCAATAACATCAATGGCTTTATCAGGAAGCTTGCGATCATTTATATATCGCGTGGATAGCTCGACAGCTGATTTTAACGCATCGGGTGAATAGCGAACCTTGTGATGATCTTCGAATGCACCGCGAAGGCCGGCGAGAATTTTTATCGTGTCCTCAACCGATGGTTCGTTAATATCGATTTTCTGGAAGCGTCGCAGCAATGCGCGGTCTTTCTCAAAGTGGTTCCGAAATTCCTTGTAAGTCGTTGATCCAATACAACGAATAACGCCACCGGAAAGAGCAGGTTTGAGTAAGTTCGAAGCATCCATAGCGCCGCCACTGGTCGCGCCAGCCCCGATAACAGTGTGTATTTCATCTATAAACAGGATCGCATCAGGCATTTTTTCGAGTTCGGAAACGACTTGCTTCAACCGCTCTTCAAAATCGCCGCGGTAGCGCGTTCCGGCGAGCAATGCGCCCATATCCAGCGAATATATTACGGCTGGCTTCAAAACATCCGGGACGTTTTCTTCGACGATACGCAGTGCCAGACCTTCCGCAATCGCGGTTTTTCCGACGCCAGGCTCGCCGACATAGAGTGGGTTATTCTTGGAACGACGGCAGAGAATTTGCACCGTGCGATCAACTTCAGCCTGACGACCAATCAGCGGATCAATCCGGCCATCCTTGGCCTTTTCGTTCAGATTGACGGTGAACTGGTCGAGCGCGGTTTCTTTTTTGTTTTTCTCTTTCTTGTCGTCGGTGTCTTCGCTGCCCGACAGCTCGGCGGGCTCCACTGTCTGGCCGCCTTTGCCGACCCCGTGGCTGATAAAGCTGACCGCATCCAGACGGCTCATATCCTGTTGTTGCAGGAAGTAGACCGCATAGCTCTCGCGTTCCGAGAAGAGTGCAACCAGCACATTGGCACCGGTTACTTCATCCTTGCCGGAAGATTGGACGTGCAAGATCGCACGCTGAACAACGCGCTGGAAACCGGAAGTGGGGGAGGGGTCAATTGTTTTCTCAACCTTGAGCGAGTCGAGCTCACTATCAAGATACAAGACCACGGCGTCTTCCAATTCGCCAAGATCGACACCGCAAGCATTCATCACTTGGGATGCGTCGCCGTCATCGACCAACGCGAGCAAGAGATGCTCCAGCGTGGCATATTCATGGCTGCGGTCTGACGCGTTCTTTAGCGCCTGATGCAGGGTTTTTTCGAGCGATTCCGCGAATGATGGCATGTACTTAACTCCAAAATTGAGACCTTTTACTGGTCCCGGTTGCCGAAAAGCTAGTGTTGTAATGCTTTCCGGGCTTTAACCAATTGCTTTCCATCTAGATCGTGCCTGCGGCCAAAAACTTCAAGGTCGCAAGTTGGTCCAGACTGCCAGCATCAAGCCAAAGCTGCCAATTTTTTCTGTCTCATCTCCTAAACGGTCCAATGTGGATCGGCTTAACCCTGAATATTGTTAAACATGGTTAACAAATGCTTACCATAATGCCAGCATTTATCACTTTTTGAACAGGTCTTCTGCACTAGCCCGGTGGGAGACCGCAAAGTGTTTCTTTTTTTCGCAACGGGTTATCTCGGATTTGAGCATCGAAATGCGTTCTTCCAGCTCGTCTACAGAAAATGGGTCCAAATCCTGTTTTATCAGCGCTGCGAGCGGATCATTTTTTGCACGCGGCAGATTTTCGTCATCGTCCATGAATTTACACCCTTGAATGTGTTGATCTGATACCGTCCGATAATGTTGACCCGCAGCCGATTGGAGTCAATAAGGCGATGCGGAATACTGGGCGAAAGCACGGCCAAAACAATGGGGGCATTGAATGTCAAATTCAGAAGTGTTGCAATCGACGATTCCAACCCGAATGACAGCTGTTGCGATAAGCGCACCTGGCGGACCGGAAGTCCTGAAACCTGAAACAACCGCGGTGCCGGTTCCAAAGTCCGACGAGGTGCTGATAAAAGTTGCTGCCGCTGGCGTGAACCGTCCAGATGTGGTGCAACGCATGGGCCTTTATCCTGCTCCGCCCGGTGCATCGCCGCTTCCTGGTCTGGAAGTGTCAGGAACGATCGTGGCAATAGGCGACGGCGTTGAACCCGAGAACCTTGGCCGTAAAGTGTGCGCGCTGACCAACGGCGGCGGATATGCGGAATATTGCGTCGCGCCCATAGGTCAATGCTTGCCAGTGCCAGACAGCGTGACGATGGAAGAAGCAGCGGCGCTACCCGAAACTTTGTTCACAGTCTGGAGCAACCTGTTCAATCGCGGATTTGCGCGGGAGGATGAAACCGTACTGGTGCATGGTGGCACCAGCGGTATCGGCACGATGGCGATCATGCTGGGCAAGCTCTTTGGTCTTAATGTCATCGTGACGTGCGGCAGCGACCAGAAATGCAGCGCCGCCAAACACATCGGCGCGGATCATGCGATTAATTACAAGTCACAGGATTTTGTCGAGGAAGTGAAAAAAATCACCGACGGCGCGGGTGTCGAAGTGGTGCTCGATATGGTCGCTGGCGATTATGTCGCGCGCAATCTCAATTGTCTCAAGGCCGATGGTCGTCATGTCACCATCGCGGTGCAGGGCGGGATGAAGGCCGAACTCAACATGGCGCAAATCATGATGCAGCGGCTGACTTTAACCGGTTCCACGCTGCGTCCGCAATCCGCCGACCGCAAGGCGTTACTCTGTGACGAGATTTATCGTTACGTCTGGCCCGATGTCGAGGCGGGTAAGCTCAAGCCAATAATGGATGAGAGTTTCGCGCTCGCCGACGCGGCAAAGGCGCACGCGCACATGGAAGCGGGCGATCATATCGGCAAGATTGTGCTGAGAGTCGGGTAAACGCAAACATCTTGCCGACTCTTCAAAAACACCCTACATAAGGCTTAACAACAGGCCGTCTCCGAAAGGGGGCGGCCCTTATTTTATGGAGATTGGCCCGTGGCTAACGAACAACAGACACCGCTTATGCAGCACGCAACCGCTAGCTGGCTGGTCGATAACACCGCTTTGAGTTTTGACCAGATCGCGGAATTTTGCGGTATTCACATTCTTGAAGTCAATGCGATGGCGGATGATCTGGCAAGCTCCAAATATACCGGGCGCGATCCGGTTCAGGCGCACGAGCTGACCAATGAGGAAATTGCCAAAGCCGAGGCAGATCCCGATTACCGGATGGTCTTGCAAAAAGGACCGGATCAAGTCCGTCGTACCAAGGGACCACGCTATACTCCGGTTTCCAAGCGGCAGGACAAGCCGGACGGCATTGCATGGTTGCTCAAAAACCACCCGGAAATTTCCGACGCACAAGTCGGCAAACTAATTGGCACCACGCGCACCACGATCAATGCGATCCGCGAGCGGGAACATTGGAATATTGCCAATATCCTCGCCAAAGACCCGGTGACATTGGGACTGTGTTCCCAGCGCGAGCTTGATGCCGTTGTCGCCAAAGCGGCCAAGAAAGCGGGTATTGAGCCTGAAATTGCCGAAGACACCAAACTGGGAGGCGACAAGGAAGCTTTGATCGCCGAGCTACATGAAGAACGTGCGCAAGCCGTTCGCGATGCCGATGCCGCCCTTGCTGCCGAAGCGGGCGAAGAGGAAGCGCCGAAAGAGCATACAGCAGATACGCTTTTCAAGGACTAGAATTAACCAATCGATTAATTCGGGTTGCGCCCTTCGCTGGCCTGTGCCTATGGTCTGCAGATGGACGCTCCTCGAAAAATACCTGCCTATGACGCGCTATTGGCCGATCATGGCTTCGATCCGGTTGAATCGGATGGATTGACCTATCCGTTGGGCGAATATCGCCCCGAATATGGCGAGGTATTTGAGCTAATGCCTGGGATTAGCTGGACCCGGACGCCCGTACCGGGGCCGCTGGGGCATATTAACAACTGGATATTGCGGGATAGCCATGACGACGGCTCCGATGGTTTCGCCATTGCTGACACCGGCCTGTTTATGCCCAAAACCATTGAAGTGTGGAAAGATATTTTTGAAAACGGCGCGCTAAAAGGCCAGCGCGCGACCAAGATTATTGTCACCCATTATCATCCCGACCACGTCGGATGTGCAGGCTGGCTGTGCAAACGCTTCAAGGCGCCGCTGCATATGAACCGCACCGAGTGGCTGATGACGCGGATGCTGACGCTCGACAAAGAAGGCGGAGTTCCTGAAGAAATTCTGGATGACTGGCGCTTTGCCGGTTGGGAGCAGCGCCTGATTGATGATTTTGCCAAAAAAGGATGGGGACGATTTGCCCGCGCCGTGTCCAATGTCCCGATTAGCCATATCCGGATGGAGGAAGGCACGCGGGTTACGACCGGCAATGCCGATATTCGGCACCAATGGCGCGTGATGATCGGCAGCGGCCATACGCCCGAACATGCCTGTCTGGTCGATGACGAAAATCATGTGATGATTTCGGGCGACCAGATATTGCCGCGCATTACATCCAATATCTCGACGATGATCAGCGAACCAACCGCCGACCCGCTGGGCGAATGGCTGGATAGCATCGCACGGTTTCGGGCGGAGGTTGATCCAGAGTTGCTCATCCTGCCGGCGCATGGACGCCCCTTTAAAGGGGTGCATCAAAGGCTGGATACGCTTGCCGCGCGCCATAATGAGGCGCTCGATGACGTGGTGGCCGCGCTGAAGCAAAAGCCGATGCGGGTGGTGGATAGCTTTCCATTGTTATTCCGGCGTCCCATTACCGACGATGTGATTGGTATGGCAACGGGAGAGGCAATGGCGACGATGCGGCATCTGGAATATACCGGCCGCGCGGTCCACGCGATGAAAGACGGTACGGCCTGGTATAGTGCCGCTTAAGTCGTTTGGGCGTCAGGTTCGGGGACAATTTCACCACTATTATGCAGGGCATAACCGCGCAGAAAAATCGCTAACGCCACCAGGGCAATCGCGCCCGCGACAACAAAAGGCACAGCCGGAAAATAGGGCAGACCGTCCCGCGCGGTAAATGCGAAGAATATAGCAGGATACAGAAGTGGCGAAATCATTGTCGAAATGCTCGACAGACTTGATACTGCCCCTTGCAACTCACCCTGGGTCGTGTCGGATACCGCCTTGCTCATCAGGCCATTAACACTGGGCTGTACCAATCCTTGTAGTGCTCCCGGGACAAGAGCGACAAAGACCAGCCAAGGATATTCTCTGGCAAAGGGATAAAATAACGTCCCGATCACCATCCCGAATACACCGATGATAACTGCGTTTCTTTCACCAACCTTGGGGATGATGACGCGGATCAAACCGCCTTGGACAACAGCCGCACCCAAGCCGACCATGGCCAATGCAAAGCCGATCATCTTGGGGCTCCACTGCAAAGCTTCGACCGCATAAAATGCAAACATGATCGGATAGACCATATGGGCGAGCATCCAAACGGCGATGGTGATCGCGTACCACAGCACAACCCGGTTTTGCTGGCTCAAGCCTTTCATTGCTACAAAAGCATTGGCGCGCTTTATGTTGAATGTCCGGCGCTTCTCTTTTGGCAAGCTTTCTTTGAGCATGAAGAAGCCGAAGACCAGATTGAGCAGTGCTAGACCGCCAGCGAAGAAAAACGGTACCCGTGTGCCAATCTCGCCCAAGAACCCGCCGAGTGCTGGACCGATGATAAAGCCGACACCGAATGCCATGCCGATCAAACCGAAATTGGCGGCACGTTTATCAGGTGGAGATACGTCGGCAATATAGGCATTGGCTACACTGAAGCTTGCGCCCATAATTCCGGTGAGAACGCGCCCGACGAAAATCCACAGCAGGGTCGGGGCCAAGCCCATCAACATGTAGCTGATCGCATAGCCAGCCAGTGTGGCGAGCAACACCGGTCGTCTGCCAAATTTGTCTGACAGATTCCCGATGATCGGGCTGAAAACAAACTGCATCGCGGCATAAGTAAATGCCAGCCAACCGGCATCTATGGATGCTTCGGCCACGGTATCTCCCGTAATCTCGACGAGCAATTCGGGGAACACCGGCATGATCACGCCAAACCCGATCATGTCGATCATCACCACAAGAATGACGAACAAAAGAGATGCTTTTGCTGGTTGTGGAGAAGTAGAATCGGTCATGCAAATGTTGCCATACACACTGATCTATCGTTAAGGGAGAAGAAGTTATCGGACCATTGCATCGCGTGCGCCATTCACTTACACTTATGTTAATGACTGACAATAGCGACAATCCCACACCGCACGAAAACCCGCCCATTTGGAAATCGCGGTATAACCACCCGACCCAGTGGGACCAGTTTTTTCAACCGCTTTCGATGCCGGGTATGTTCTTCCGGTCTGCGGGTCGGCGCGGTGATGCCAATTTGCTCGATTTTATGGGGCGCAAATATAGTTATGCTGAAATCGCAACGGGTGTAACGAGAGTTGCCAAGGGACTTCAGGATCTAGGCGTCGAAAAAGGTGATCGCATTGGCCTGTTTCTGCCGAACGTTCCGCACTATGTCAGCGCCTATTATGGTGCGATGGCTATTGGTGCGACCGTGGTCAATTTTTCGCCGCTGTATACAGTGGAGGAACTCAACCATCAGGTTGAAGATTCCGGCACTAAAATATTGTTTACACTCTCTGCCAGCGCGGTGTTCCCCACTGCTTATCAAGTGCTCCAGCAATCGAGCCTCGAACGGCTGGTAGTAGGCAGCGTTGCTGGCGCTTTACCAAAAGGCAAAGCACTGTTTTATCGTCTGTTCCGTCGCAAGGAGAATACCCCGCAGCCCGATGATGACCGAATTACGCCTTTTGCCGATCTGATTAACAATGATGGCAATTATAAAGCGGCCAATATTCGCCCTGAAAAAGATATCGCGCTGCTGCAATACACAGGCGGCACTACGGGCACCCCGAAAGGTGCCATGCTCAGCCACCAGAACCTCACCGCCAATGCGCGGCAGATTAACGGCATTGATCCTTATATTGATGAAGCGGACCGGCTGATGGGCGTGCTGCCGTTTTTCCATGTGTTTGCCAACAGCGCAGTGCTCAATCGCACGGTTGAACGTGGCGGCGAAATTATCATGCTGCCACGGTTTGATGCCAAGCAGACACTGAAGGCGATTACCCGCAACCAGATTACCGCTATGCCTGGCGTGCCGACGATGTATCAGGCGCTGCTCGACCACCCCGATATCGACAAGACGAACTTCTCGTCTCTCAAAGTCTGCGTATCGGGCGGGGCGCCTTTGCCGCAGGAACTGAAAAAGAAATTCGAAGCAAAAACCGGAGCAAAACTGGTCGAAGGATATGGTCTCACCGAAAGTTCCGGAGTGGTCAGTGCCAATCCCTACGAAGGGCTTAACAAGCCGGGAACTATCGGACAACCAGTGGCCGCCACTCTTGTCAAGCTGGTCGACAAGGAAGACCCGACCAAACAGGTTCCGGACGGCGAACCGGGCGAGCTTATTTTTTCAGGTCCGCAGGTCATGCAGGGCTATTGGAACATGCCCGAAGCGGATGAAGAAGTTTTTGTGGACGGATTCCTGCGCACCGGCGATGTTGCTCAGATTGACGAGGATGGTTACATCAAGATTGTCGACCGGATAAAGGACATGATTGCGGTTGGCGGTTTCAAGGTTTTTCCCAGCCAGGTGGAAGAAGTGCTCTACAAACATGAGGCCGTAAAAGAAGCGCTGGTTATTGGCGTACCGGACGAATATCGCGGAGAGAGCCCGAAAGCCTATGTTGCTTTGGAAGCGGGCGCGAGCGCAACGGGCGAAGACCTGAAAAACTGGCTCAATCCGCAGCTCGGCAAACATGAACGGGTGATCGATGTGGTGGTGCGGGAAAGCCTGCCCAAAACAATGATCGGCAAGCTTGATCGCAAAGCGCTGCGGGCTGAGGAACTGAAATAGGCTGTCGGTGGGCGGGTGCTTTTATTCTGTGACGTTTGCCACGTTATATTCCAGTGCTTCCTTGGTTGTAAGGCAGCGGCGGGTTTCGGTACTGCTTCCGGCGCTTTTTATTGCACTGGTTTTATACATCACATCTTTTAGCAGTTTGCGCGATACACCCATGCGGATAAGGAAGTCATTGTCTTCAGTCGCGAGCAGAGCGCTTTCCTGTTCCACCTCACCGATTAGTTCTGCTGTGGAATCGGTCCCCATTTCAACACTGTAATTTATCGCATTGCGGTCATTGGTCATGGTGAACATATGCACCATGAAATGCCCGCCTTCTTCCATGATCCGCGCTTCTCCACCCATGAATACAAAATTGCACGCACTAAAACAGGTCCAGCCGGAAGGGATGCGGGTGATAACCGCGCCGCCCGTTTTGCGTATAATAAGGCCTGCCGCATTGCCAGCGCGAGCGTCTCCGCCGGGAGAGCGCAGCCAGATTTCCGCAATATCAGGGTTGGCCTCAAGAGTTGATTTCAAACGCTCTGGCAGACCTTTGTCAATCGCCCCTTCTGCCAGTAACACTTTGGTGCCACCCATATCCATCGGGGTAAGCTTCATGGTTGTATTTGCCGTCCAGTTCGGTTCTGCCGGGCAAGTCGGGTTTTCAGGATCCATAGCTTCTTGGGTAAGCCCAGGGCTAGCGAATAGCACCGCAAGCAATAGCGATGATTTAAATATCTTTGGCATCTGTTACCCATCCTGCTCCGAATGATGAGATTATAGGCCAAAGCGGCTTTCCAGACAAGCTGTGTGCTATTTCGATGATGCCGTGGTTTTCGCGTAGCTATCATTGGAGGTTGAGCGGGAGGCATTTGCCCGGATTGAAAGTAACCAAAAGTTGCAAAAGTGCCGCGCAGCGCGAGCGGGGCAGATGCGGCCTCTTCGGAAATTGGCGGTTCCGCTGTTTTCGCGTCGCGTTCCGGGGCTGAAAACAAGTGCGGTTGTTTGCATTAGGGTGCGGCGGGGCTTGCGTTGGTGGCGGTGCAAGAGATTTTCCGGGCGCACGATTTCCTGTGTGGCGGACGCTTGCCAGTGTCGGACGCAGATCGTGGATTGTCGCAACTGACATCGCAATTGGAGTTCGGGCTAGCGAAGACTTGGAAATGTCACTATTAATTCGCAAAGCGGAGGCGATAGGACGCCCTCTTGGTGACGACAGATTTCTTGTCGCCGCGGAGAAACAGACCGGGCGAAAGCCCAAAGCGGACAAGCGCGGACGAAAGAAAAACGGAGAAAAAAGTGCACTTTCACCGTAATTGCAGGGGTTGTTGCAACTGTCACCGTAATTCCGTAATTCCAACTGTCACCGTAATTCATAAACTGCGTCGGCCGTGGACCCTGCTAATCGGAAGCATTGATAATATTAGGTGACTAAGTAATGAAAATGGAAAAAATTGTGATTTATAAAGTCAATGTGACTTTATCACTGCTATGCCATCTGGGGGTGTTTATTTTTATTTTTGTCTATGGTTATACTGTAGAAGGAATTGACATATTTAAGCTAAGTTTTTTTGCAGATTCTAGATTTTTTTTCGGAAATTATATATTGGCATTTATTGCTGTCTATTGTACTTTTATTTATATGTTAGTAAAATTTTCTATAAGCGTTTTTCACAGAAAATCATTTTTATATCTTGAAGGTAATAATATTTACCTAAAAGGTAAAAAAATCTCTTCGATTGAACAAATAGACACATTAAAAACACGTTTTTCATATAGATATTTATTTCGAATATTGGATATTTATTTGCTAAATGGAAAAAAATTGTCCTCCCTATCATTATGCTTAAAAAAGTGAATGACGCCAGTTTTTTGCCAAAGTGAAAATTGGAATTACGGTGACAGCAATTACGGTGACAGTCGCAATAACCCCCAAACTATTATCGCCCCTGCATTTGGCTCGGCTTCCCCGCATCGTTATCCGCGGCATCCCGCATCATGTCACCCAGCGCGGGAATAGGCGCGAGAAGACATTTTTTGAAGATGGCGACTACGCGCTTTATCTCGATTTGCTGGCGGAGGCAGCGGCCATGGAAGCCAGAACCGGGCACAAGCTTGCCCCGGCAAAACGCGGCCGAGCGCCGCAGGGAAAGGCTAAGGCAAAAATATGGGTTTAGAGTTTAGGGGTTATTGCAACTGTCACCATAATTCCCACCATAATTCCCGTAATTCTAATTAAAGTTCCGCATCGCATTCTGGACATCGCCCAACTACGTGGGGCCACCATGCATGCCGACCGCCATCTGTTATTTTTCCATGGCCGCATGGCCGCTTTCTAAAGTAGACCAAATAAAATACCACCACCGCCGTGATCCCAACTATCAATATCACTAACGTCGATATATTATCGAAGTAATTGAATGCAACATGCCAAATCATAACATTGATTGCAATGATACAAACGAAAAGAATGAAATTGAGAAGAAATGTCTTCATATGCTAACCCTGATTACAGTGACGGTTGCAATAACCCCGTAATTCCATTTTAGTTATTTGAAGTCAATAACTTATCGACCTGTCCACTCGTTGATTTCGGTTTCTCGAATATTGCGGTGGCTTGAGCCATGCTGAGAAGACGCCCCTTGGCATTCCAACTTTCCTCAACGCGTTTTTGAAGTTTTTGGCTTTTTGTCGCGGTGCAGTCTGAAATCAACCACACGTTATAGCCGCGCTCTTCCGCTTCCTTCATGGTCATATCCACACAATGCTCCGTAGTAAAACCGCAGAATAACAAATTCTTGGAACCGGCCTTTTTTAACTTCGCGTCGAGATCACTTCCCTTAAAGCCATCAAAAGCATATCGACCATTCACAATTATGTCCGATTTTTTAACAATTCCATCAGTAAATTCGGCGCGCTTGGTGCCTTTCGTGAAAAAGGAAGCGAAAGTCAGCCATGCGAACCAACCCTTCTTATTTTTAGGATCAATTACAAGCGGTGCCTGCACAACTGGGAAATTATTTTCTCGCGCTGAATCGAGCAGGTTCACTGTATTTTCGAAGATATTTCTGCTTTCGTATTCCGATTTGATCATTCGGTTATAGAATCCCGGCTCAGTCCATTGCTTTTGAAATTCTACCACAACGACAGCAGTGTTTGACGGGGTCAGTTGCGCAACTGTCTGAGCCTGTGCATTCGAAAAAAGTGCAACCATCGCTGCGCTAGCAATAATTATTTTTCGCATTTTAGATATCCTCTTATTTCGTTCATATTCGGAGATAAGAGGGTGCTCACAAATGTGCCTTTACATTTGTTTAGTGACCGTTTGCCTCAGTTCTTTGCGAATTCGGCTGAGATGCACTGGTGAAATTCCAATTAAGCTTGCGATTTCAAATAGCGGAACCTGATCAGCCCATTGGCCGAGTTGATCCACAACCTTCAAATAGCGTTCCTTTGCGCCTAGCCGTCTGCTATCAATTTCACGTTGTGCTTTCTCAGAGATTTGATTCTCGCGATGAAAGTTAATGATTTGCATCAGTTGCGGATCTGATTGCGATGCAACAAGGACATCGTCGAGGGGAGCAATAGCTATTTCACCGGCTGTCACTGCCTCTACACATGAGACAACAAAAGTCCCATCAGCTTGGTATGGGGTAATTCCCGCATCACCTGGGAGAAGAAATTTTTTAACAATCTCTTGCCCGTCTTCAAATGGTAAGAAAACCCGAAACACACCCTCTGTCACCACGAACGCTTTTTGGCTGATCTCGTCGTCAGGATAGGCAACCATCTCTTTTGAAGCATATTTCCGCCTCGAGAAATATCTGGTGAGCAATTGCTGTTTGGAACTTAGAATATCTGACATAATCGCAACATAAATGAAATATGCTCTTTTTCATATGCTTTGATTACTGGTCAGAGCGTCATGGATTGTTGGCACTGTCATCGCAATGGCACCGCAACGGCACAGCAACGGAATTGCATTGTCAAAACATAAAATAGGGATATAACCCTAATCTTGATGAGTCGCATGGGCGGCGTGGAGGAGAGCAGGCATGGCAATGACATTAGCACCCGAAAAAACAGCAATAGACCCGATCGACGTTTCACTGCCTGAACTTTATGCAGAAGATCGCTGGCAGGAACCGTTCCGGAAACTGCGCGCAGAAGCGCCCATTCAATATGTTCCGGAGTCAAAATTTGGTCCTTACTGGTCGGTTTCCACCTACAAGCCGATTGTCCACGTTGAGGCATTACCGAAAATTTTCTCATCCTCGTATGAATATGGCGGCATCACGATTGCGTTATTTGTCGATCATCTGATGGAAGATGAATTTCGCCAACCACAGTTTATCGCGATGGACCCGCCGCAACATACGGCGCAGCGGCGGACGGTTGCACCGGCCTTTGGTCCCGGCGAGGTTAAAGCGATGCAGGATGAAGTGCGTGAACGCACGGCCGGTCTGCTGGACTCGCTTCCCGTGGGAGAAGCTTTTGACTGGGTCGACAAGGTCTCCATCGAACTCACCACGGGGATGCTTGCCAAGCTGTTTGATTTTCCCTGGGAAGAGCGGGACAAGCTGACCTATTGGTCCAATATGCTGGGTGATGTGGAATTGATTCATGCCGAAGGCGGGATTGCCAGGCGCAATGCGATCGCCATGGAAATGGCCGGGGCCTTTGCCGAACTATGGCAACGCAAGGCGGCAGGGGAGCCAGGCAAAGATTTAATCTCTGTGATGATGCAGTCTGAATCGATGAGCGAGATGAGCCAGGAAGAGTTTATCGGCAATCTCGTGCTGCTGATCGTCGGCGGCAATGATACGACCCGCAATTCGATGAGCGCTTATGCTTATGGTCTTAGTCAATTTCCTGGTGAGCGGGCGAAGCTGGAAGCTGATCCGTCGCTGATTCCCAATGCCGTCGCGGAGCTACTGCGCTGGCAAACCCCACTCGCGCATATGCGCCGCACGGTGATGGAAGATACCGAACTGGAAGGCGTAAAAATGAAAAAGGGCGACAAGGTTGTGCTCTGGTATCTCTCGGCTAATCGCGATGAAAGTATTTTTGATGACGCGGACAGCATCCGGGTGGATCGGGAAAATGCACGGCGGCATCTGTCCTTTGGCTATGGCATTCACCGCTGCGTTGGCGCGCGCGTGGCTGAGTTGCAACTCCATGTTTTGCTCGAGGAAATGGCAAAGCGGCGGTTGCGGGTGAATGTGCTTGAAGAGCCCGAGCGCGTTCCTGCCTGCTTCGTCCATGGCTACAAGAAAATGATGGTCAAGCTGGAGAAATACTAAATTGAAAACCCGCGACCGGATCGTTTTGGGTGCGCGGCAGCTTTATAACCAGCGTGGCTATGGAAATGTCTCCAGCGCGACGCTGGCTGAGCATCTCGGCATTGCTGAGGGTAATCTCTGGTATCATTTCAAAACGAAACGAGCGATCTTGCACGCGATCAGCGAGCAGTTCGCGCAAGATATTGAAAAGCGCTTGTCCCTGCTTCCATTGGGGGGTGGTGATATTGTCGATGAATATGCGACGCTGTTGCAAGCGATTATCGATGAGTTTCGCGAATATCGTTTCTTGTATCGCGATCAGGCCGATTATGGCGAGCATGATAAAATCGTCCAGCAGGGCGCGCGCAGGTGGATCGAACGGACTCACGAACAATTTCGCGCTTATTTCAGAGGCTGTGTCGAGTCAGGACTACTCGATTGGCCAGAAGAGCGACTGCCGGACCTCGCGATAAACGCGACCATCATCTTGCGTTACGGTCTGGAATATTTCCGCGAGATGGGTGATCCGATTGAAGAGGGCGGCGGCGCAATCCGCAATACATTGCTGCGGCATCTGACGCTGTTCGAATATCGACTAATGCCCGAAGCAGCGATCCGCTTGCGACGTTCGATTGAACGGATGGAAAATATCAAAGAAGCCGTTAACTGATTTACTGCACGTTAAATAGAAATCCACCCTGAAACCGCGGCTGCTCACAGTGAATATGAGCAAATCAGCGCACGTGGTTTGGGTATGAAACTTCCAAGACAGGAACCATCCCGGTTCGGCATCGACCTCAAATATCCGACTACGTATTTCTCCTTATGTTGCGGTCAATGCCAAGCTGTTAGCGCTGACCTTCCCCACATACGGGGCCACAAACGGGGAAGGACGTTATGGATACTCTTTTGATGAAGGCTGGCAGTTGGCTGGTCCTCGCAGTGCTTGCATTTGCCGCCATGGTTCTGGCGGTCGACAGCGGTTTCGCGGTGCACATGGCGATTGTCATTATCGCTTGTCTTATCGCGCTTTGGGTGACGATCAGCAAGGCTGATTATCAGGCCATTGGGCGGGGCATATTAAAGGCCCCGATGGAGGAAGGCCTCTATGACGACGACCCAATCCGCTGGGGTGTGATCGCGACGATATTTTGGGGCATGGCCGGATTTCTTGTCGGGCTCTATATAGCATTGCAGCTCGCCTTTCCGGTCCTCAATCTGGGTCTGGAATATACGACATTCGGGCGCCTCCGCCCGCTTCACACATCTGCTGTTATTTTTGCTTTTGGAGGCAATGCGCTAATCGCGACGAGTTTTTACATCGTCCAGCGCACTTGCAGGGCGAGGTTGGCCTTCCCCGGCCTCGCCCGCTTTGTTTTCTGGGCTATCAGCTGTTTATCGTGCTGGCCGCCACCGGTTACCTGCTCGGCATTACCCAATCGAAGGAATATGCCGAGCCTGAATGGTATGTCGATATCTGGTTGACGATCGTCTGGGTGAGCTATGCCGCCGTTTTTATCGGCACGATCGTAAAACGTTCCGAGCCACATATTTATGTCGCCAACTGGTTTTTCCTGGCGTTCATCCTGACGGTTGCGATGCTGCATCTGGTCAATGGACTGGCCATGCCGGTCAGCCTGCTTGGTGCAAAAAGCTATAGCGCCTTTGCCGGTGTGCAGGATGCCCTGACGCAGTGGTGGTATGGCCATAATGCGGTTGGTTTTTTCCTGACCGCAGGCTTCCTGGGCATGATGTATTATTTCGTGCCGAAACAGGCGGAGCGGCCCGTCTACAGCTACCGCCTGTCGATCATCCACTTCTGGTCCTTGATCTTCCTCTATATCTGGGCAGGACCGCATCACCTCCACTATACCGCGCTGCCGGATTGGGCACAGACGCTGGGCATGGTCTTCTCGATCGTCCTGTGGATGCCAAGCTGGGGCGGGATGATCAACGGCCTGATGACGCTCAACGGCGCATGGGAAAAAATCCGCACCGATCCGATCATCCGGATGATGGTTCTCAGCCTCGCATTCTATGGCATGAGTACTTTCGAAGGTCCGATGATGTCGATCAAGGCGGTAAACAGCCTGTCGCACTACACCGACTGGACCATTGGTCACGTACACAGCGGTGCGCTGGGCTGGAACGGCATGATCACCTTTGCCGCGATATATTTTCTGGTCCCGCGTCTGTGGGGCAAGCAACGCCTCTATAGCCTGCGCATGGTGAATTGGCACTTCTGGTTCGCGACGCTGGGTATCGTTCTCTACGCCGCGTCGATGTGGGTCGCCGGTATCATGCAGGGCCTGATGTGGCGCGAATATGGGGACGATGGCTATCTGGTCTATGCCTTTAGTGAAGTCGTTTCTGCGATGTTCCCGATGTACGTTATTCGGGCAACGGGCGGTCTGCTCTATCTCGCTGGTGCCTGTGTGCTGGTTTATAATGTCTGGATGACCATCGCGGGCAAGGTTCGCGATGAGAAACCGATGACCGAGACGCCGTACGACGCGGCGGCGGACAAACCAATTGTTTCGCAACCAACCGCCGTACCGGCAGAGTGAGGGAGACAAGAACATGACCACACTCACGCAAAAACATAAGAGAATTGAACGCAACGTCACCCTGCTCGCGGTGTTAGCCCTGATCACCGTGATCATCGGCGGGATCGTCGAAATCGCTCCCTTGTTCTGGATCGACAATACGGTTGAGGAAGTTGAGGGCGTGCGGCCTTATACTCCGCTCGAACTGGCGGGACGCAACATCTACATCCGCGAAGGTTGCTATACCTGCCACAGCCAGATGATCCGTCCGTTCCGCGATGAAGTGGAGCGCTACGGTCACTACTCGCTGGCGGCGGAATCGATGTATGATCATCCTTTCCAATGGGGTTCCAAGCGGACAGGGCCTGATCTTGCTCGCGTCGGTGGTCGCTATTCGGATGAATGGCATGTCCAGCATCTGACCGACCCGCGGAGCGTGGTTCCGGAATCAATCATGCCGCCTTATGCGTTTCTGGCGAAAAAAGAACTTAAGGCTGGCGATATGAGCGCGCATTTGCGGGCGATGTACCGGGTTGGTGTTCCCTACAGCAAGGAAGCGATTGAAAAGGCCAATGAAGATTTGCTGACACAGGCTGATCCGATGGCCAGCACGACCGAACTCGAGAAACGCTATCCCAAGGCGCAGGTTCGCGACTTTGATGGAAACCCGGACAAGCTTACCGAAATGGATGCGCTGGTCGCCTATCTGCAGATGATCGGCACGTTGGTCGACTTTGAAGCGGGTGAAGCGCAGGAGCAGCCGCGATGAGCTATGAGGCACTCCGCCATTTCGCTGACAGCTGGGGACTGATGTTCATGGCTTTCTTGTGGATAGCTTTCACCGTCTGGACCTTTCGGCCCGGTGCCAAAGGTCATCACGATGATGCCGCGAACATGATTTTCGATGAGGACAAGCAAGATGTCTGACAAAAAATATATCGACGAAGCCACGGGCACCGAAACCGTCGGCCACGAATGGGACGGTATCGAGGAACTCGACACGCCGATGCCGCGCTGGTGGCTATGGACCTTATATGCCACGATTATCTGGGCTATCGGCTATGTCATTATGTACCCGGCAATACCCATGCTGAACAGCGCCACGGAAGGCGTGCTCGGCTGGACCAGCCGCGGGGAATATGCCAAAGAAGTTTCAGGCCGTGAAGCTGAACTGGCACCAATTCGTCAGGCCATTATTTCCACGGATATTCGCAAATTGAACGGCACTCCCGAGCTGATGCAGCAAGCCATTGAAGGTGGTCGTTCGGCATTCAAAGTGCATTGCGTGCAATGCCACGGTTCCGGTGCTGCCGGGTCAAAAGGCTATCCCAATCTGAATGACGACGACTGGTTATGGGGCGGTGATCTGGAAGCTATTGAATATACGCTGGTCCATGGCATTCGTCAGCCCGATCATAGCGACACCCGCTTCTCGCAAATGCCGGCCTTTGGCAGAGACGGGATATTGCAGAGTAACGAGATACAGGACGTGGTTTCGCACGTGCGAACCCTGTCAGGGGATGAAAAGCCCAGTGCAGCATCGCAGCGCGGCGCGCTTGTTTACGCAGCCAATTGCGTCATCTGCCATGGTGCCAATGGCAAAGGCGATCGTCTTCAAGGTGCACCCAATCTGACTGACAAGATCGCTCTCTATGGACGGGATCGGGCCACTCTGACCGAAACCATCACCAACAGCCGCTATGGCGTTATGCCACGCTGGAACAACCGGCTTGATCCCGTGACCATCAGAATGCTGGCTGCTTATGTACACTCGTTGGGCGGCGGCGAAACGCTTCCCGCGCTTGAGAAAGTGAATCAGGAAACTCTTGAACAGGTGGAGAGTGAAGGCGCAGGTGATGAACAGTCCTAACGTAACTCTTGAACCTGAAGCCAAGCTCTATGAAGCGCGCAAATCAGTCCATCCGCAGCGGATAGACGGCACCTTCCGGCGGCTGAAATGGGCGATCATGATTGTCGCTTTGGCAGTCTATTATATCACCCCCTGGATCCGCTGGGATCGCGGGCCTTATACTCCCAATCAGGCGGTGCTGGTCGATCTGGCCAACCGGCGCTTCTATATGTTCGGCATCGAAATCTGGCCGCATGAATTTTACTATGTCGCCGGGATGCTGGTGATGGCGGGCGTCGGTCTGTTCATGGTGACATCGGCAGTGGGTCGTGCCTGGTGCGGTTATGCCTGTCCGCAGACGGTCTGGACCGATCTTTTCCAGCATGTCGACCGGTTTGTCGACGGCGACCGGAATGCCCGCATGCGAATGGACAAGGCACCATGGACCGCGAGAAAAATCTCCAAGCGCCTTTTCAAATGGGGCATTTACCTGTTCATCGCCTTCTGGACCGGTGGTGCGTGGATCATGTATTTTGCCGATGCGCCCACGCTGGTGGTCGATTTCTGGACGGGTAATGCAGCCTTCGTTGCCTATGCAACGGTGGGTGTTCTAACCGCGACAACCTTTATCTTCGGCGGCTTCATGCGTGAGCAGGTCTGCGTCTACATGTGCCCCTGGCCGCGCATACAGGCTGCGATGATGGATGAAAAATCGCTGCAGGTGACTTACAAGGAATGGCGCGGTGAACCTCGTGGCAGCGTCAAGAAGGCGGAAAAGCAGCCCGGTGCCTTTGGCGACTGTATCGATTGCAATCAGTGCGTTGCGGTCTGCCCAACCGGGATTGATATTCGCGAAGGGCCGCAAATCGGTTGCATCACTTGCGCGCTTTGCATCGATGCCTGCGACCGGGTCATGGGAGAGGTCGGCCGTCCACGCGGCTTGATCGACTATGTCACCTCTGACGACGCAGAGGCCGAAAAAGCTGGCAAAGAGGTTCCTCCTGCCTGGAAGAATCTGCTGCGGCCCCGCGTATTTATCTACTTTGCCGTCTGGGCAGCCATCGGTCTCGCCATGCTGTTCGCGCTCGGCAATCGGACGCGACTTGATCTGGCGGTTCAGCATGATCGCAACCCCGTCTATGTCCAGCTATCCAGTGGCGACATCCGCAACACCTACACGGCGAAAATCCGCAATATGGAAAACCGTCCCCGCGAGGTCGAAATTGCGATTAGCGGATTGCAGAATGCAACCATCTGGGAAGGCGGGACGACAAGGCCTGATGCACAGACTAGTCTCCGGGTAAACCTACCCGCAGATACCGTCGCCAAAGTGCAGCTGTTCATTGCAGCACCTTCGACCGCTGCCGAGCGTGATGAATTCAAGATGACCGTGCAAGGCGTGGATGATGAAGCACCAACCGACACCGAGGCACTTTTCTTTGAACGCCCGAAAGAATGATTGAGGATCGAGAAATGAACCGAACCAAAAAGACAATCACCGGTTTTCACGTGACCTTGATGTTCGTCGCCTTTTTTGGTGTCATCATGGCGGTTAATTTCCTGATGGCTGGTCTGGCGCTCGGATCTTTCAGCGGGACCGTCGTCGACAATAGCTATGTTGCGAGCCAGAAATATAACCAATGGCTGGAGGAAAGCCGGAAAGAAGCGGCACATGGCTGGACGGTGAATGAACCGGTCAGAGTATCAGATCGCCTACAAATGTCGGTGACTGGCTCTAGCGACACTGCACTTTCCGACGCCACTATTACCGCTATTGCCGAGCATCCCGTGGGCCGCACGGAAGCCTTGAGCCTGACATTCGAGGAAAAAATGCCCGGCCAATATACCAGCAACGAGGCTCTTCCCGCTGGCCGTTGGAAACTTAAAATCTCCATTTCCGAAGGTGGACGCAGCTTTGACTTGGTTGGCGAGGTCATGTGAACGTAACCCTTGTCTCGGACCATATCGACGATGCCGCTGCCTGCGAAGACAGCCGCTTCGCCGTGCCGACAATGCGCTGTGCGGGATGCATATCGAAAATTGAGCGCGGACTGGCGGATCTGCCTGGAGTGATCAATGCGCGGGTGAATTTTTCGACCAAGCAAGTCGCCGTATCCCACGTTCCCGAACTGACCGAAGACAAACTGAAAAGCGCTATTGGCCAGCTGGGTTTTGAAGCCCAAATATTGGCCGATAATCCGCTGTCCGAAGATCGCGGCGATACCAAGAGGTTGCTCCGCGCGCTGGCCGTCGCAGGGTTCGGAATGATGAATATCATGCTGCTGTCGGTGAGCGTATGGTCGGGTGCGGTGGGCGTGACCAAAGACCTGTTCCACTGGCTGTCCGCGCTTATCGCTATTCCGGTTATCGCCTATGCGGGACGACCTTTTTTTGCCTCAGCGGTTATGGCATTACGTTACATGCGGACCAATATGGACGTGCCCATAAGTGTCGGCATCATCCTCGCGACAGGGCTGAGTCTTTATGAAACCGCAACCAGCGGCGAGCATGCCTATTTTGACGGCGTGGTCATGCTGATTTTCTTCCTGCTGGCAGGGCGTGTACTCGACGGCATGATGCGCGACCGTGCCCGCGAAGGTATTTCTGCATTGCTCAAGCAAACCGCCCCAGGTGCGATGGTTTTACAATCGGATGGTACCACCCGTTGGATCAAAGCGGGGAACATCGAAGCTGGAATGGTGATGCAGGTGTCAGCGGGTGAAATTCTCGCTGCTGATGGCGTAATCATAGAGGGTCGCAGCGGCTTTGACCTCTCCATGCTGACCGGAGAAAGCGATCCGCAACAGCGCTGTGAAGGCGATGAGGTTCTGGCGGGCACAATGAATCTGTCTGCACCTGTGCAAGTTCGCGTAACGGCTGCGGGCAAGGACACCAGCATATCGGATATCGCCCGTCTGATGGACGAAGCGGGTCAGCACCGCTCCTTCCATGTGCGCGTCGCCGACCGGGCCGCCCGCTACTATGCGCCCGCAGTCCACAGTCTGGCGTTGCTCGCCTTTATTGGCTGGATGCTGGCCGGAGTGGGCTGGCATCAGGCTTTGCTGATTTCCGTCGCGGTACTTATCATTACCTGTCCCTGCGCGCTGGGCCTCGCCGTTCCGGCCGCTCAGGTTGTGGCGTCCGGCGCATTGATGCGTAAAGGGGTGTTGGTCAAAGACGGCAGTGCATTGGAAAGACTGGCCGAAGCCGATATGGCGCTGTTCGACAAAACCGGTACCTTGACGCTCGGACGGCCGGAGCCGGTGAACCTTGATGGGCTGACTGCGGAGCAGAGGAAAATTGCGTTGGCGTTGGCACAGGCCAGCACGCATCCGATTAGCCGGGCGATCCATACCGCATTGATCGCCAAAGGCACGACGCCCGAGCGGATCGATGGATTGGCTGAGATTTCCGGCTATGGCATGACGGGCAGCCTTTCCGGCGTGCCAGTCTCGCTTGGTCGATCCGATCAAACCGGTCGCTTGCTAAGTTGCACGTTAAAAATTGGCGATGACCAGTTCGATATCCATCTGCAAGACAATCTTCGCCCTGACGCCAATGAGACATTGGAGAAGTTGAAAGCAGGCGGCATCAACTCCTCGATCATTTCTGGCGACAGCCCTGAAGCTGTATCGGTGGTTTCGGGTATCTTGGGAATTACCGCACAGGCCAATGCTCTGCCACAGGATAAGCTTGATCTGATTGATCGATTGGCAAAGGATGGACACAGAGTTTTAATGGTTGGTGATGGTCTAAACGATGGCCCCGCACTCGCTGCTGCTCATGTCTCCATCGCCCCGGGTTCCGCCAGCGACGTCGGCCAGCAAGCCGCCGACGCCGTTTTTACCAGCGATAGCCTGCTGCCGGTGGCTTTGGCAGTCAGGGTCGCCCGCAAAACTATGCAAACCGTGCGACAAAATTTTGCGCTGGCGATAGGTTATAATATCCTGGCGGTTCCTTTGGCACTTGCCGGGCTTGTCACGCCGCTTATCGCCGCAATAGCGATGTCGCTCTCTTCGCTCATCGTTGTTGGCAATGCTCTGCGTCTTTACGGAGCCGCAAAATGAGTGGCTTAGCCATCTTGATTCCAGCGGCACTTTTTATGGGACTTTGCGGTCTCGCCTTTTTCTTCTGGGCGATGCGCAACGACCAATTTGAAGATCTGGACGGAGCAGCACAGCGCGTCTTGATCGATGAGGAGGTGGAAGATGACAGTGTTTAACTGGCTCCGGCATGAGTTAGGGACTTTCCTCCCGGCGTTCGTTGCATTGGTTCTTATGGTGCTGTTGCCGGCGGCTCCGGCGCACGCAAGCATGTTGGTGGAGCTTTGCACTGCCGACGGAGATGTTCGCGTGGTTGCAATTCCGCTGGAAAAACAGAATGAGCGCGATGATCAGCGCGATTGTGCCAGTCCTTGTCACGCTTTTCTGTCGCGGAAATTGGGAAAGGAAAACGGCAATCGCACCTGACACGGTTAGTGCTATTTATTCCAAAGCTAAGTCCGATTGTCTGTGTGACGCCGCAGGTAGAGTGGAAAAAAACCACTCCGCTGCCTCGTGGTTATTACGTAATGACGGGATATTCCCGCGCTCCTACTTTTGTTCCGCAATATCAACGAAGGAGTCCCCCAAATGAACAAGGAAACAACCATCGCCCATCCGCAGCACGACCACGATTATGGCAGCCAGATTGCCGTCATTCGCAGTGATCTGGAACGGCTGCAAGGTGATTTTACCAAACTCGGTCACGAAGTGGCCGAAGATGCAGGCGAACGGATGAAACATTTCTCCGAATTCGCCAGCGACCAGCTCAAGGAAAAAGGCGCGGTTCTGCGTGAGGCAGGCGAACGCGGTAAGCAGGCCGCTGTTGCCGAGGTAAAGCGGCATCCGATTGCCAGCATTGTCGGGGCCGCTAGTGCCGGTCTTGCTTTGGGCGCACTGGCGCTCTTCACACAAAATGGTGCCAAGCGGTAAAACGAAGTTGCACCAAAAATGAAAAGCAGCGGCTCCGGACGAGGATGTCAGGGCCGCTGTATTGTTTCCGAACAGCAGCGAGGGGGAATGTAAGTGTCGGCGAGGCTTGTTGAAATCATTGTTCCCGACGCCCAAATCCAGCAAGCAGGTGAAATTATCACGCGGCATTGCCGGCGTTTCTGGCAGGAGGTCGTTCCGGACGGCCGCGAGAAATATTCCTGTATTGTGCAGCAACGTTATCTCGAAAGACTGCTTGCGGAACTGGATGAACATTTTCTGGAATGCGACGGCTATTCGGCAATTGCGGTCGAGATTGATGCGCTGTCGCCACAGCTTCTGGAAAACAGTGAAACTCGGATCGCCACTTCTACCGATCTGCCGCCGCCCACCAGGCTGGAGTCCTTTTTTACACGCGAGCGGATCAGCACCAACGAGCTTTATGAAGATATCGAACCAAGCCTTTCGCTGAAACCAAATTATTTGCTCACAGTCATTTTGTCCGCCCTTATTGCGGCTCTTGGCATGCGCAGCGGGCAGACAGCTGTTGTTATCGGGGCGATGGTTATTGCGCCTATGCTGGGTCCAACAATGGCATTGGCGCTGGCTGCGACCGTTGGCAATGGCAAACTCGGTAAGCGGGCCGCAACTACGCTGACTGTTGGTCTGTTGATCGGATTTATCTTCACGATGCTACTTGGCGCGATGATCACCGTCGATCCAACCGTGCCGGAACTCCTTAACCGGACAATCGTGCAGCCAGCCGACATTGCTTTGGCCCTTGCTTGCGGTGCTGCGGGCGTGCTTGCCTTCAGCCAGGGTGCATCACTGGCATTGGTCGGGGTTATGATCGCGGTGGCGCTGGTCCCCCCGCTTTCTGCCAGCGGACTGTTTTTTGGTAGCGGCCAAGTTGAGTTGGGATTCAAGGCGATGTTCCTGCTGATGACCAATCTGGTATGCGTCAACGTTGCCGGGATCGCGATGTTTTTGATACAGGGATTGCCGCCGAAAGACTGGCGGATGACCGGCGGCATTTTTGCAGTCTGGTCATTTATACTGGCGCTTTTCATCGGTCTTGTTGGAGGACGCATCGCTTTTGGCTAGGAGACGGAGCCTAAGCCGCGTCGTTTAATTTGTCACCGGGCCGGGTTTACTCGTCACATTCTCTTCGGCCGCAAACCCAATGCGTAATGCTTCCGCAAGACTGCGAACACGCAGCTTTTCCATCATATTGGCCCGATAAATCTCTACCGTGCGCGGCGATATCCCCAGATCATAGGCGATGGTTTTATTGGGATAACCCGTCATTAAGCCTTCAAGCACATCACGCTCGCGCCCGGTCAGGCATGCTAGCCGGACTTTTGCTTCCGACGATGCCATTTCCTTTAGATCGCTATTTTCCAGCCGTTCAAATGCTTCCTCCATCGCGGCCAGCAAAGCTTCCTTCTCATAGGGCTTTTCGAGAAAGTTGATCGCCCCGGCGCGCATCGCCTGAACAGCGACCTCTACATCTCCATGTCCAGTCAGAATGACCACCGGCATATCGATGCCCTGTTTGACCATCTCTTGCTGCACTTCCAGCCCATCCATTTCCGGCATCCGGATATCAAGCAGCACGCAGCCGCGTTCGGCATCCTTGGCCAGTTTCAGAAACGTGACGCCGGACTCAACCGGGCGAACTTGAAAACCGGCATGGCGCAGCATGAAGGCGGCGGACCGGCGGACCGCATCATCATCATCCACAACATAGACCAAACGCTCACTCGTCATCTGTTTGCTCCTTTTTCGCTTTCAGCAATGAAACCCTGAAAATTGATCCGCCATCGGGATTGGACTCGACGCTTATTTTTCCGTCATGGGCTTCAATGATCGTGCGGCAGATTGAAAGCCCCAGTCCCATCCCGTCGCCTTTGGTGCTGGCGAACGGATTAAATATCTTATCTCCCACTTCCGGATCAATGCCGCAACCGGTATCGCTAACCAGAATTTCAACTTGATTCTCATCGACCGAGCGCACGGTAATGCCGAGATGTTTGACCGGGCTTTCGGCCATTGCCTCAATCGCGTTGCGCATCAAATTGACCATCACTTGCTGGATCTGGACGCGGTCAACAAAAACATGATTGGTATCCGGCGCGATATCGATTGCCCATTCCACGCCCTTGTCATGAGCGCCAACAAGCCCGAGCGTCGTCGCATCCTCGACCAATTGTGCTATCGACAAAGCCTGCCGGTTTATCTCGCCCTTGGCCACAAATTCGCGCAATCGCCTGACAATTGTTCCGGCGCGCAAACTTTCCGAAACGCTCTCACGAAGGGCTTCCGTCAGCATGTCCTGATCGATCTCCGACCCTTCAGCCACCATGTCACGCGCTGCAGAAAGATAGTTGGAAATGGCAGTCAGAGGCTGGTTGATTTCATGTGCGAGCGCTGACGCCAATGTACCCACTGCGCTTAGCCTTGATGCGTGGATCAGCTCGGCCTGCAAGGCCTGCATCTCGGCCGCTGTTCTGGTCTGTTCGGTCAGGTCGACAATAAAACCTGTAAACAGGCATTCCTCGCCAATTCGCGCCTCTCCGACTTCGAGCTGCATCGGGAATATCGTGCCGTCTTTCCTGCGGCCTTCAACTTTCCGGCCAATCCCGATAATATGTTGCTCGCCCGTTTGCAGATAGTGTTTGATATAGTCATCGTGGCGGTCGTGATGTGGCGCAGGCATTAATATTTTGACATTTTGACCCAGCAGCTCGGTTTCGCTGTATCCGAAAAGCGCTTGAGCGGTAGCGCTAAACGAAGTGATGAGGCCCTGCTCATCGATGACAACCATCCCGGCAGGAACAGTGGCCAATATGGATTGCAATATGGAGCCTGACCGTTCCGATGCGGCCAGATCCTTTTGCCATTCGGAAATGTCGCGCGATGTTACGACGACGGAGTCCACATTGCCTTTATCGTCATGCAGAGGCGCAAAGCGGCATTCCATCAATCGCATGATCCCATCAACCGATTCCAGTTCGATCCGAAAGGGCTTGCCGATAGCGTCCTTTTTACCGATGAGGATCGCCCGGAAGGCTTCCTCATACACCGGGCGACATTGTTCCGAAATAATCGTCAATGGCGCACCGTCAGGAAGATCTTCAAATCGGGACACACCAACTTTTGCAAGACCGGCCTGGTTCATGTCAATGAGCCGGAAATTGCGATCAATTATCGCAACACATTCGGGCAGGGTTGCCAGCACGGCTTCCAGATAGGCCTGTCGGTCCGTATTTATGGAAATATTGTCACCCAATCCTAAGAACCTCTGTTGTTTGTCCTGCAATGCAGGCTTGTTCAATCCAGCGCAATCATAGGCTGGTTTCCCGTCATTCCAAAGTCGCAAACCCGCCAAAGACAACAGGACATATAGCGATACCAGAAAATACGTAGAATCCCGTAGGGAACAGACCGGATTTATTTTCTGTCCACCAGATAATATTGGAAATCACTGGGGCAATCAGATTCAATTCGAACGAGGAAATGACCATGAGCAAGAAGAAAACTAATCTCCCCTCTGAGAGCAAATCCGTCAGAAATGGCCCGGTCAGCCGGTTCAATGTTCCGGTAACCGCGAGCAATGTCTGGGAGCCGTTTTCACGGATACGCGACGAATTTGACCGGATGTTTGATGATACTCCGGGCAACGCGTTTGGCTCGCGGATGCTGCAAAAACTATATGACAATGCCGACCCTGCTGTCGAATTGCGGGACAGGAAGGATGAATATCAACTGGTCGCCGAAGTGCCCGGCATGAGCACCGACGATATTGAGATCAAGCTCAGCGACGGCATGCTGCGGGTATCGGGCGAGAAATCGGAAAGCCATGAGGAAGAAGGCGAAAGCTTCATGTTTTCCGAGCGGCATTATGGTAGCTTCGAGCGCGCAATCAAATTGCCAAACGGCGTCGACCATCAGAAAATCAGCGCCGAAGCCAAGGATGGCCTGCTGACTGTACATATCCCGAAAAGTGCAGAAGCCATCCAGAAAGAACGCAAGATCCCTATCAACACTGCCTAAATGGCGGGTTGATTCGCGATGCAGGCCGCTTTTCTTCCCCCAACGCCCTTGACCCCCGCGTATCGGAAGGAGGGCGGCCTGTGGCCGCTAAATCAACATGAATGCACTTAACAATCGATGGTCATTATGAAACATAAGCCAATCCTGCTGGCGACAGATATGACAGCCCGTTGCGACCGTCCGCTGGACCGTGCACTGATGCTGGCGAAACTCTGGGAAACGCAGCTCATCATCGCCCATGTTGTCGATCCCAAAACGGCCGGGAAGAAGGGGCTAATACCCAGCGATATCAGCATCCGGATCAGGGAAGAGCTTCCGGTGACCGATGTCGATGTTCGGATCAGCGTACATATGGGCAATATTAGTGATGAGATTCTCGGTGTTGCCAAAAGCGAGGGATGCGGTCTGATTGTTACCGGTGTGGCCCATTATGATGGCATCAGCGATATTTTCCTCGGCACTCCGGTTGATCATCTTTTACGAAGCGCGCCGATTCCCATCCTGATTGTCAAACGCAAGCCGATCCTGCCCTATGACAATATCGTGATCGCGACCGACTTTTCCAGCTGCGCGCTCAAGGCACTGAACACCGCCGCTGCGCTCTTTCCGAAATCCCCGCTCCATCTGGTTCATGCTTACCACGTTCCCTATACGGGGTGGTTGAAATCAGATGCGGTGGAAAAAGAAGTCGATTCCGAGGAAGCGAAGCTGATGGAACGGTTCCTCGCCCAGACCTCAATCGACAATGAAACATTTGATCGCTTGTCATCTTCAATCGAAAAAGGCGAACCGGGCAAGATCATTCTCCAAAAAATCGAGGAAACAAAATCCGAGCTAGTGGTTCTGGGAACCAGCGGGCGGAGCGGCACCGTGCACACCAGCCTTGGTACCAACGCAAGATTGGTCCTGGGCTGGCTCAAGCAGGATGTTTTGATGGTGCGCGAGTAACGGCACCAACCATCAAGCCCACCAACCATCAAACCTGTGTCAGGATTTGTCTGCGTAAAGCAAGCGACCAGTTCCCAGTCTTTGCAAAACCGTCGCCAGATCTGTTTCTGAAAAGGCAAAACAGCCCTGACTGCGACCGATTTTCCCGTGTTTACCAACCATCGCCGGATCAACATACCATGCGCCGTGAATGACAATGGCACGGCTCTCGGCGTTGTCATTGCGCGGTTCCAAGCCAGTCAGTCTGCGTGAGAGGCCATGTTTTCCAGTATAGGTTTCGCTCGTGACATAGCTGCCCCCGAGGATGCTTCGGATCCCGGCACATTGGAAAATTGCTGAAGCCAGCCGCTGTGTTTTCTGTCCGACCCTTTGCCGTGCGCGACCAACAGAGAGGTTGTGCGCCCGTTCATCAGGTCTACCAGATGAAAACGCCTCTTCGAGGAATGGAGTGAATAATCGGCAATGCCGATAATGTCCTTATGGGCAATCAATTTGCCATGAGTATCAAGCGCTGCCCTAGCTTTGGCCAATAATTTGGGGGCCAATAATTCGGGGGTCAATAATTCGGGATCAAGCTTTGCAATTGATTTGGCCAATGCCGGGACGGAGCCCGCAAATGCCGCGCCCAACCCAATCACGCCGGCGGATAGAAAAATTCTTCGATTCATAATCTCCTTCTGCCCTAATCCGATATATTTTGGGACTAGGTAGATATACATATTGTGGGAAGTTTCCGGGACCTGAACAAGGGTTGGATGAGAATAACAATCACTGTGATTGCCGCTTTTGTATTGGCTTGGACGGTTCCGGTACAATCGCAAGATGCATCCCGTTGGAATGCCCTGCAAATTGCCCAGCTTCAGACTCTGATTGACGACTTGCCCGCCCAAGGGCTCGATGCATGCAATGTTTCAAATACATCTGCCAAGGATGACGCACAATTGATGATCGTGGCCAAGCAATTGGCGGACGCTTATCTGGAAGGTTGCAACCGGGGCATAGGCCGTTTGCGCTGGCATATCGAAAGCCGGGATAATCTGATCGATACCGGAAAATTATTGCGGCTGGCCCTGCAACGCGACGAACTGGGCCCATTATTTGGTGCCTTGCGTCCCCAAAATCCCAATTATCTGGCTTTGCGCGCGGCGTTACAGACCGAGGTCGATCCGGAAAAACAGCGAATATTGAAGTTGAATATGGAGCGCTGGCGTTGGATGCCGCTTTATCTTGGCGAGAAATATCTGGTCGTCAACGCCGCCAGTTTTGAAGTCACGCTTTGGGAAAATCACAAACCCGTTGGGCGATGGCCGGTGATCGTCGGAAAGGCCACATCTCAAACTCCGGTTTTCGATACTCGGGTGGAAGGCGTCACGCTCAACCCCTGGTGGGAAATTCCGTCAAGCATTGTTGCAGAAGGCATTGGATCTATGGTTCGCAACAACCCAACTGCGGCCCGGCGCAAAGGTTATGTTGTGCAAGACGGCCAATATCGCCAGCGCCCCGGACCTGGCAATGCGCTGGGTCAGATGAAGCTGATCATGCCCAATCCTTACTCGGTCAAATTGCACGACACTTCAAATCGGAGTCTGTTCACAAAACAAGTCAGGACGTTAAGCCACGGTTGCGTTCGGGTCGGCGACGCCATCGGTTTTGCAAAAACGATACTGGCGCAGGATATGTCTTCAGCCGCGGTGGACAATATCTTGGATTCAAGAACCACCAAGTCAGTAAAAATTACCCAGACAATTCCAATCTACATCACCTATTTTACCGCAGGGATGGACGCTGAGGGAGGTGTAGCTTTCTTTCCCGATGTTTATGGAAGAGATTCAGTAAGACTGGCCGAGAGGGAGCCGTTTCGGGATGAGTGCCATTCCTGAGACATTCAGACAGATGTCATCAGCCAACACTCTCCAGCGCTCGCCGGAGCCC
This sequence comes from Parasphingorhabdus halotolerans, assembly GCF_012516475.1. Lineage (NCBI taxonomy): Bacteria > Pseudomonadati > Pseudomonadota > Alphaproteobacteria > Sphingomonadales > Sphingorhabdaceae > Parasphingorhabdus > Parasphingorhabdus halotolerans. The sequence goes on from NZ_CP051217.1 coordinate 3,182,855, forward strand.
CCTGAGCAATTTTTCGCGATCCTTGTCGGATTTTAGGGTGTGGATTTTCTGATCAACTGACGCGCGCAACTCAGCCAGTTGTGAAATCCAGTCTCTGGGGGCAACCAGTCGTCTGGCATCGGCGCGCGGAGACGATAATTCGTTTGCCAGCGTTGCCGCTTGCAATCCCCATTTTTCGCCTAATGCTGGAATTATAGCGGCGGGATATGATCCACTCTCTGCAAGGCCATCGGCAAAACTGCGAAGGCTTTTTTCCTCCCCGTGGACCAGAAAAATTGTGCCCGACACAGGGCCGCGATCCTTTGTCCACTGCAGCAAACCCTTGCGATCCGCGTGATTGGAATAGCCATCGAGATTGGCTATCTCGGCATTCACCAGAACATCATTGCCCGAAATGCGTACGGCTTTCGCGCCATCGCGCAAGACCGAGCCGAGCGTGCCCGCGACCTGAAAGCCGGTAAACAATAGACGCGAATGGCGATTGGGCAAATTGCGGATCAGATGATGGCGGATCCGCCCACCCTCGCACATGCCAGACCCTGCAATGATCACCATGCCGGTCATTCTGTTGAGCTTCTTGGATTCTTCCACCGACTGGATGAATCGAATATTCGTCCGGTTCATGATATCGAGCCCGCTATTGCGGTAGCGCAAAATCGTCCTGGTAATTTTCTGGGCCAATGGCGCGTCCAGGAACACATTGACCGGTGAAAGACGGCCGGAGTCGAACAGCGCGGCAAAATCTTCCAGTATGGCCTGTGTGCGTTCTACTGCAAATGCCGGTATTAAAAGGTTTCCGCCTGCCTTGACTGTGTCTTCGACAAAGGCCGCGAGTTCTTCACGTCGCTCGCTGATCAACATGTCTTCGCGATCACGATCACCGTAGGTGGACTCGCAGATGACATGATCATAGCCGCCGAGCATCTGATCTGCACAATAGATTGGTGCGCCGGTACCGATATCACCGGAGACTAATATCCGCTGCCCGGCAATGTTGATTTCAATCGACGCCGATCCAACAATATGACGCGCATCCCAGAAACGGAACGAGACGCCATTGCCCAAATCAATTTCCTCGCAATAATCAACGGCTTGGATATGCTTGAACAGCGCGGTGATATCGGGACCGGTATATAGCGGCTCAAACGGCGTCAGTCCTGCACGGTCGGCCCGCCTGTTGCGGCGCTCGACTGATGCGGCTTGTAGTTTGGCTGAGTCCTGCAAGAGCGGCTTTAAAATATCTGCAGTGGGTTTCGTGCAATAGGTTGGAGCGCTGCAGCCATTGATATACAGGCAAGGTAGCCGCCCACTATGATCGAGATGGGCGTGCGTCAGGATTACGGCATCAATGTCGCGCGCATCGAAAGGCAGTTTTTCATAATTCAGCTTTTCAAGCGAGCGCGTTCCCTGAAACATCCCGCAATCAACGATGATTGTTTTGTTCGCTCCCTGGATTTCGAAACACGAACCAGTGACTGTCCCCGCTGCGCCGTGAAATGTAACAGTAACTTCGTTCATTCAAACTTCTTGCCCCATATGATCAGGTCTCTTAAATCAGTGCGAAACAACTAAGGGTACGGGGCAATCCCTGAACAGACTGCGGGTTACGCCGCCAAACAGAAATTCGCGCGCTCGACTGTGGCCATAGGCACCCATCACCATATAGCTGGCTTTCAGGCCATCAATGCTCGCAAGCAAAGCCGTCTGGGCCGATGATTTTTTGCCGGTTTGCTGATGCACTTCTGATTTGATCCCATGCCGCGACAGATACTCGGATGCATCCAGAGGTGGCAGATCATGATCCTTGTCCTCATCGACCGTGAGGATATGCACATCTTTCGCGAGCTTGAGCAGGGGAACCGACGCCCGCAGCGCATTGCCCGCTTCAAAGCTGCCATTCCACGCGATCAGGGCAGTACCCGTCGCATCAAATTTTTTCACACTGTCCGGCTGAACCAAAACGGGTATGCGCGTGTTGAAAAGTACATCGCCCAATATCCCGATCGGTATATTATTATCTTTGTCACCGCTGGCGGAACTCAGGACGATGATGTCGGTCAGTGCAGAGTTCTTTGCCAGTCCCCGCGCAGAATCTGCGTTTTCTTCACGGTAATTCCACGAGACATCTTCGCTGGAAAGACGCTGTTCTATTTCCTGTCGCAAAGCCAAATCGGCTTCCTGGGTCATTTTGGCGACGTCATACATGACAGACATGCCGGTCACGCCATCAAAAGCCATCTGCGGGCTATAGGGGTTGGAACGCAAGCAATGGAGATGTCCGTCAACTGCACGGGTCAAATCCAGAGCTGCCTGAAGTCGCGCATCCAATCCGGTATCATCGTTAATATAGAGCAACACTGATTTCACGATTTTTCTCCTGTCCAGAAGGATTTCCAGCGTTGGAAATCATCAATCAAAGGAGCTTAAGCCGTTCGAATATAATCATGTATCAGGGATATTACGGAGCGAGCAATTTTGCTTGCCTTAATCGCCATTGGCTCCATGTTCGGCAATTTTCTTCAACCAGCGTTCGCGATGACTCGCGCCGCCGTCGACATTGCCAATTAGCGATGCTGTTACGGGATCGACGCCAGTCAGTTTCAGAATATTGCGCTTGAAGCTTCGGACACTATGTGATGCAAAATAGGCACGGTAAAATAGCGACGGCATACCCATAGTGACAATCAGCCGTGCCGAACGACCACGCAGCAATTTCTTCGGCATTTGCGCGTAACCGTCTTCGCCATAATCCAGCGCGAAATTGGGGCGAAACGCTTGTTCGAGAAAGGCCTTCAACAAGGCCGGCATATCACCCATCCAGAGCGGGTAATAAAACACGATATGTTGCGCCCATTTAATTGCCTCCTGACCGGGTCTGACTGACGCCGGAACATCTTCTTCCAGCCACTGCTTCCGGCTTTCCAGCATTGGGATATTTTTCCCCGCAAGCCGGATTTCGCGAACCTCATGCCCAGCCTCTCTGGCGGCGTCAGCATAAGCGGCGACTATGGCATGGCCAAAACGGGCAGGACTGGGATCAGGATGGCCATCGATTATCGCGATGCGCTTCATGGTATTCTCTCCTGACCGTTATTTCTTTGGCACCTGCCACTGGAAAGCTGTGATGAGTTCCATCAGAGCCTCTTGGGCATCCGCATCAATTTCTTGTGGATAGGAAGCAACCAGCCGCGCATCCCAATAGCCATAATCCATCGCGGTCAGGCTGAAATGCCAGGGGATGCTGTCTTTATCGCCGTCAAATATGCCCTGATAGGCGGCAATATCCGGTCTTCCGGAGACGAAATAATCACCTTCCGACAGCACTGAAGCGCTCGAATAACGCGACAGCAGATCGGGTTTGATTATGATGTAGTGGTTCTTGGCGTCCAGATCCTCCAGATGGACCACCACTATCCGCACATCGATTTCGTGATCATCGACCGTTCGAACATAGCCAATTTCGAAGTTATTTCCGCTGAAATCAGTGGTCATCTCGCATTGACGGGTAAATCCGGCAATCTCGGCGGGAAAGACAAAGCCACTGTCTTTATGGACGATAGAGGAACCGCCTTTATAGGGTGCGAACACATCAAACATCGGCTCCGAACCCACCACGCATTCGGCGGCGGCTGGACTGGCGGCAAGACATAAAGCCGCCGCCCTGCCATAAGATATTTTGAAAAAGACTGGCTAACGGGCATTGTAACTCTCCCTAATTGGAACGCGGAAATCATTCGTGGCAACTGATCACCTTGAACGGGAGTGCACTGCCATCGGTTTCGGTGATGGTAATATATTCACCGATTTTCAGCGGATGATCTTTCAGTCGGAATATGGTTTCGTCATCATCATCACCGACTTTATAGGAAAATGCCCAGCCGTTTTCCGTCGCAATCACAACGCCGCTCTGGTCCGGCTCACCGCGCCAGAAGCGCCGCACAACCGGGCGTTTCTCAGCTTCTTTCAGCTTTTTCGGTTCGATGAAGCCATCATCATCCAGTGGTACGCGAAACACATAGGCATGGGCGTTGGAGCCGCTGGGATAGTCAGCGGTCCGGGCGAGTTCGAGGCGAATTGTTTTCCAGGTCATGCCGCGAGTTTGCCCATCCACGCGAACCGGCGCGATACGCAATGTTGCGTAGTTGGCAGCATTAGCGTCGTTATGGTCATTCAGGCTTCGGTTGTTATGCCAAGACGCCGGAAAAATAATGCCAGACATATTGTGGCGCCCGGAAAGGTGATCGCCCAAAGCGACCCGCCCCAGATTAGCGGATGATAATATATCTGAAGCGCCAGAAAGGGCAGCAACAGACCATTGGCGAATAGAAAGAATCTGATGAGTTTTGGCAATCCATCGCCCGTAAAAATCTGTGCAGCGAACAGGGTCGACAGGCTCATGAAGTTATATCCCATTAGATCGACCGAATAGAGAAAGGAATCGAACGGGGTGAATAGAAACATCTCGATTCCATCAATCCGGCCCGCTGATATCCGGGGTGCAACAAACGTCAACTGAACATAATAGACGAGCCCGGTAAGCACGACATAGGCCGTCGCGAAAGCTACCGCGATATGGCCGAATATTTTCCGCGCCGGAGCCGCAACATGGTGGACACTGATCATGAGGATGAGGAAGGCGGAACCCAGGAACAGCGATGGCGTAAGCAGCAGGACAATTCCGGTTGCGGTACTGCTACTTTCCGGACCGCCCGCCGATCCCAGAATGCCTGCCCATTCCGCCAACTGGGCGATAATATATGCGATACTGAAAAATGCCGAGAATAGCGCCGACCAGAAACCGACCCGCCGGTTTAAAGGGGAAACAGTTGGCAACATCAATATGACAATTGCAGATCAGATGATTAGAGCGCGATACGCAATGTTGCGGAGTTGAGGAAAGTCCAGATCACCCTTCGCGTGGAAAATCACGATAGAACGGAAAGAAATCATATGTGAAGAGATATCTAAAAAACCAGACCTCGTTGTCGAGCGACATGAAAAGCTCTCGATTCAAAAGGGACCATATATTGCAATCAGCGCCATGAAATCCTTCGACCGTTTGTAATATACGCCCTGCGCGATACCCTCACGGCGGCACAGCTCGGCGATCGTATCATCACCGCGCAAACCTTCCAGCACGATCCGTATCTTCTCTTCCGCACCATATTGCTTGCGGGTAGATATGTAGGGACTCGTGAGACATCTTTTTTAAATTCCTGATGCAGGAAGGAGATGATCGTATGACCAAAGAAGGCGAGCGCGAAGTACAGCGCAAATTACGTGTATTGCAGCATGCAGAGAAGATAGGACACGTCGCCAGGGCCTGCCGCTATTTTGGCATTGCCCGCCTGGCTAGCAAAGATTGGTTGCCACCTGCCTTGGTAGTTGAAACGCTTTTGGAGGTCCAAAAGCTGGAAAAAGCTGCATGATGCTCGAATAATTTGCGAAAAAATTCCTCAACCTAAAACTCAACCTAAAACCGGGTTTAAGTTGGGGCGTGCTCGCTAAGTCATTGAAAAATTGGTCGGGACGAGAGGATTCGAACCTCCGACCCCCACACCCCCAGTGTGATGCGCTACCAGGCTGCGCTACGTCCCGACCGTTCGGTTGGCCAAAGCCATCCGAGGCGCTGCATATATGCTTGGGCCTTGGGCTTGGCAAGCGGTTTGGCTGGTTGAATTTCGTGCTCGATTTTGGGTTAGAAATTCAGCAATGCCTTGATGCCGGGTTGCGCGATACCCATCTGCTTGGGAACGCGGGGGACAAGCCCGAATCGATTGCTTTCCTGCAGGGTGCGTGATAGGCGCGCGCTGCAAAGAGCGAGGGCTGGTTTATTCCGGTTTTGGGCCATTACATGATCTGGAATCCAGATCAGGACTTTGAGGATATTCGGTTATGACGTCACTTTTAATTTCCGCATCGGCTGCCGGGGCAGGGGGCGCGGGCGGTTTTCTTGTAACGGTCATGCCCCTGGTACTGATATTTGCGGTATTTTATTTTCTGCTCATTCGTCCACAGCAGAAAAAAATGAAAGAACATCAAGGAAAAATTTCCGCTGTTCAGAAAAATGATCAGGTTGTCACTGGTGGCGGACTATTGGGTAAGGCCGTGAAGGTTGATGATGAATATGTCGAGGTCGAGATTGCCACTGGCGTGCGCGTAAAAGCGGTCAAGGCGACGCTTTCTGATGTGATCCCGCGCGGAAGCGGCAAACCAGCGAACGACTAAGCGCTCAAAAGCGTTGAAACAAGGAAACGGATAGTTTTGCGATGTTAGATTTCCCGCGCTGGAAAGTTATTTCCATCTCCCTGCTGCTGGCATTTGGCGTATTAATGTCGATACCCAGTCTGCTACCGGCAAGCGCTATAAAATATTGGCCGTCTTTCCTGCCAGAGGAAACGATTAATCTCGGGCTCGATTTGCAGGGCGGCAGCCATATTTTGCTGGAAGCAGATCCTTCTGACGTTGGCAAAACCCGATTGGAAACAATGGAAGAATCCATGCGGGCAGAAATGCGCCGCGCTAGTCCGCGTATCGGCATTGGAGATATTTCCCGCAAAGACGGCGTGTTATCATTCATGGTCCGCGATTCCACCCAGGTTGACGCGGCGCGCGAGGCTATTCTTCCGCTGACGACCGGTGCTGGCTTGACCGGCCAGCGCGATTGGGAAATCGAAATCCGCGATGACACGAGGTTTGTTTTGACGCAAACCGATGCAGGCCTGAGCACTGCAGTTGAAAACGCGATGGAGACGGCGACCGATGTTATCCGCCGCCGGATTGACGCACTCGGCACGCGCGAGCCTACCATTATCAGGCAAGGCGATACGCGGATTGTGGTGCAGGTTCCGGGCCTTGATGATCCGCAGGCGTTGAAAGAGCTACTCGGTAAAACGGCCAAGCTGGAGTTTAAGCTGGTTGATTTTGAGGCTGATCCCAATGCGATCGCAGAAGGCCGCCCTCCGGTTGGTAGCCAGATTTTCCCATATCCCGACAATCCATCCGGTCTCCCCAATATCGCGGTGAAGCGGCTGGGCGGCATTACAGGAGACAAGCTGACGGACGCGGGGCAGGGCTTTGACCAGCAGACAAACGCTCCTGTGGTCAACATTACGTTTGATAGCGAAGGCGGTGCAAAATTTGCGCGGTTGACCCAGAATAATGTTGGTCGACCGTTTGCGATCATCTTGGATGGCGAGGTTTTATCCGCACCCAATATTAATGAGCCTATTTTGGGTGGCTCGGCGCAAATATCCGGAAACTTTACCGTGGATAGCGCAAACCAATTGGCGATTGCGCTCCGCTCTGGTGCCCTTCCGGTTGAACTGAAAATTGTCGAGGAACGGACAGTCGGGCCGGATTTAGGCGCTGATTCCATCCGCAAGGGCATGATTGCCGCGATCATTGCGACGGTTGCCGTGCTCAGCTTCATGATTATCACCTATGGCCGCTTTGGCGTCTATGCGAATATCGCACTCGCATTGAACCTGTTCATCATTGTCGGGGTCATGGCGCTGTTTAACGCGACGTTGACGCTGCCTGGCATCGCCGGATTTGTGCTTACCGTGGGTGCTGCAGTCGATGCAAACGTGCTGATTAACGAGCGCATACGGGAAGAGCGAAAACGCGGGCGGCGTGTCCTGCAGGCTATTGAAGTGGGTTATAAAGAAGCGTCCCGCGCTATTTTTGACGCTAATATTACGAATGTGATTGCCGGTTTGCTGCTGTTCATCTTTGGCTCCGGCCCGGTCAAAGGCTTCGCCGTCGTTTTGATGATCGGCATTATCTCATCGGTGTTCACAGCAGTGGTTGTAACGCGGATGCTGGTGGCGCTCTGGGTGCGCCGGGCACGTCCTCAGGAATTGGTGATCTGATATGAAACTATTGAAACTTGTGCCGGACGATACCAATTTTGCTTTTCTGAAATGGCGGAATATCGCCATGGCATTCAGCATATTGACGATCATTGCATCCATCGCTCTCGTCGGTGCGCGCGGCCTTAATTTTGGCGTCGATTTTATCGGTGGCCAGATGATCCAGGCAACCTTTACGCAAAGCGAAACCGCCCCGATTAGCGAGTTGCGCGATAGTATTGGAGGCCTCGGATACGGCGAGGCAACAATTCAGCGATTTGGCCAGCCGAATGAAATTTCTATTCGAATGCGCCTGCCGGCCGAGGCGGAGAGCCGTCCGGAAGCCGCCAACGAGATGACTGCAAAGATCGTCGAATTGCTCAAATCAACCCATTCTGACGTGCGGATTGATGGCGTGGAATCGGTTTCCGGCAAAGTATCATCCGAGCTGTTTGAGAAAGGCGCGTTCTCGCTACTGGCCGCGATCATCGCGATTTCCATCTATATCTGGGTCCGGTTTGAGTGGCAATTTGGCGTCGGTGCCCTGTTCGCGCTGGTGCATGATGTTGCGCTCACGTTCGGGCTATTTGCATTGACCCAGATGGAGTTTAACCTGAACATTGTGGCCGCGCTGCTGACGATTATCGGTTATTCGCTCAATGATACGATCGTCGTATTTGACCGCATTCGCGAGAATCTCAAAAAATACCGCAAAATGGATATTATCGCGCTGCTTGATCTCTCCGTAAACGAGACCTTGGCGCGGACTGTGATGACCAGCTTGACCATGTTGATCGCGCTCGCGGGATTGATATTCTTTGGCCCCGACGTGATCTTCGGCTTTGCAGTCGCGATGTTCTTTGGCGTATTTGTCGGTACCTACAGCTCGGTCTATATGGCCGCACCGATCCTTATCTGGCTCAAGGTCGGGCCTGACACTTTTGTTCCGTCAGACTCTGGCAATGATAAGGCGGAACAAGTTGGTGGGCCAGAGCAGGTCGGTTAGGCGCTGAACGTGGATCTGCGCAAAGACGTTGAATTTCACGGGCCGGTCGTCACCGGGTTTACGGCAAACGGATTTAAGGTTGGGGACGAGCGCTTTGATGACGGCCTGTTGCTGTCACCGGAACAAGCGCTCCCTTGGACAACGCCTGTCTTCAGTGCACTGGCGTTAGCGCCGATATTGGAAGCGCTCAAGCTTTCGCCCAAGCCGGAATTTCTGTTGTTTGGTAGCGGCTCGGCGATGTTGCAGCCGCCAGCGTCTTTTCGGCGGGAAGCGGATGCGGCGGGACTGGGCATGGAGGTCATGGATAGCCGTGCTGCTGCGAGAACATGGGGTCTTTTGCGAGCGGAGGAACGCTGGATTATTGCTGCGCTTATGCCGCTGCGTTAGAATGCGGTGGTGACCTTGCGGAAAATTTCCAGCAACTGATCCCCATTATTTTGCCAGCTGAAATGACTCACCGTTGCCCGGACATCACCCTGTGACGGCGGCGCTGCCAACACGCTCCTGATCGCGCCGATTATGGCTCCGACATCCTGCGCCACAATCCGCCCCGCGATGTCAGATCGCACTAGCTCCCGCGCTCCGCCAGCCTCACTGATAATGATCGGCGTGCCGCACGAGAGCGCCTCTACCCAGGCGTTAGCCAAGCCTTCCGACTTCGAGACCAGAACGGCAATATCCGACGCGGCGACCAGGGCGGGCAGTTCATCATGAGGCACGCTGCCGAGGAAGCGCACCCGCTCCGCAACATCGAGCTTGGCGGCCAGTGCGCGGTAGGACGCTTCTTCTTCGCCCTTGCCAGCGATTAACAAGGTGGCGCCTGGAAATGCTGTCAGCGCTTCGATTGCTAGCGCCTGATTTTTGCGTTTAATGAGGGCACCAGCGCAGATAAACAATGGCCCCGCAACATCAAGTTTTGCCTTCGCAGCAGCGCGATCGACCGGCTTGAATTTCTGCTGATCAAGGCCGGTATAATGTAACGCGATCTTGTCACCATCCATCCCGAGGTTGATCATGTCCTGCTTCAGCGCTTGCGACACTGCGAGCAGCGCAGATGCTTGGTTGGCAGCTTCAAGGATTTGCGCCCGGCATTTAGGGTCCACGCCCCAGTGATGGATATCCGCGCCACGGGCTTTGATTGTAAAGGGAATGTCCAGCGCCTGGGAAAGGCGCATCGCAGCGGGGCCGTCGGGATAGAAAAATTCAGCATCAATCAGATCAAATGGCTGCTTGCCATGCAGGTGCTTTAGCAGGGGTAAAACGGCAGCAGCAATCGCCTTTGGGTTTCGTGATCCACCGACTTTTGGAACGAGCGTGAAGTTCGGGCGGTGGACGTTCAGGCCGTTCCATTCTTCGTGTTCCGGTAACCCCGCGAGAGCGGAATATTGCGCCAGTTGCGATATCGGCCAAGGTGGCAGTCCGACGGGGTTGACCACGGTAACATCCGCCTCCGCGCGGCTCGCAAGCTCTGCCGTTTGCCGCTCCACAAATATCCCGAAATTGGGCGCGGAGGCATTGGGGAATAATGTCGCAAGTGTCAGGATGTTTAAAGGGCGGGGCATGGTTGCTGTCTAGCGTCCAGCGCCTAAAGTTCCCTTACCAGGCGCACCGCAACGCCGATCCACTCCGGGTCTTTAATGATTTGCTGCCTCGCGCCGCTGCCCAGCGGCAATAATTGTAACTTGTCGCCTTCGCGGCCAATCAAGCGGCCGAACAGAAACCGCCCGGCAGGACGCGGCACCAGAACATCCTGATTAAGCGCAGTACTATATTGCTCAGGTGTTTTGCGGGAAAGCCACACATCATCGCCGGAGCGGTAATCGCCGATGCTGCTTTTCACCCGCATGGCAATCATCTGCGGTTCAATCACCGGCTGCATAATGCTATCCGTTCGTTCCAGCGCATGCGCGCCTTTGTGATCAAGCACAGCCGCGACTGGCAGTTCATTTTGATCGGGAAGAGCGAGCAAGGCAGCGCTGTCAACACCAAGCGCATCAGCAATGCGGTTCAGCCAATCGAGCGACAAGGTGCGCGTCCCAGTTTCCAATCGGCCAATGGTTTGCGCGGTAGTTGGCGGTTTGCAGCGTTTGGCCACATCGTCCAGCGTCAGCGATTTGGCCTTGCGCGCTTCCCGGATACGGCTAATCATAATATATTCTCCAACCTATATGGTTTATTCTTTCCTACATATTATCCGCAATGGCAAGGGTGTTTTTGAAGCAATCAAAGGAGATTTCATGCGGCCATCCAAAAAAGCCAAGCATATCGATCCGCGCATCCTGGTCGAGAAGCCGCTACCGCAAGATGGAGAGGACAGGCGGCGGACTGGCCAGTGCAAAACGCCCCCGCGCAGTGTCACGGTCAACTTGGCGGAATCGCCTCTGGGCTGGCTCCACGCGCGGGGACATTTGAGTGATCGGCAGTTTGATGCGGGCGAGAAACTGCGCAACGATTGGGAACGGGCGAACCTTGCACCGAGCATCACGATGAGTTGGGATGTGGCTCCGATAAGCGGATCCCGCCGCTCCGCGCCGGAATTGCTCAACGCGACGGAAGCACAAATTGTCGCCAAAGACCGGTTTGACAAAGCGCTGCACCATCTCGGCAACGATCTTTCCGATATCGCGTGGCGGATTATTTGCGGTGGTGAGGGGGTGCCCGCCGCAGAGAAGAACTTGGGCTGGCCTGCACGGTCAGGGAAGCTGGTGCTGAAGATCGCGCTGGACCGGCTGGGAGATTTTTATCGGTTGCCGGGTTAGAGAAAACGCATGCCTGTAAATTTGCAGATCAATTTGCGCGCATCTGGAAACTGACAGTAAAACTGGGATGGTTGACACCATTGGAGGCCGACATTGTCCCTGTGGGGCGGAACCTGATACCGGTGACGGTAGAATCAAACGTGCCTGTCGGGGTATAGGTAAACGGCGTGCCTCCACCCGGCTGGCTTGAAAAGCGGACACGGCTAGCGGGCAGCTGCGGGCTGGTCAGACCACTCGGTGTAGGTCCATCGGTAAAAGTCGCAAAAGGCGCGACTGAATAAGTCATGTTTGCCGGAAGCACATCATAAATAAAGATGCTATCAGCATCGACTGGCGCATCGCCCTCATTGGTAACAGTGATATTATATCGGACAATGGCACCGGGAATGGCCTTGGGATTGCTGGCGTTTAAACCGTCCGAAATCACCTGGGATGTCTTGGCGATCTTGATGAATGCATTTGCGCCGTCGCGGGTGTTGGTGATGACGCAGGATACAACATCGCCAACCGCGAGCGAAAATCCCGTATCCAGCGTCGTCGGCAGACTGCTGCTCGAACCAGTATTGGCGTTGGTGCAGCTGAGCGCAGGCGTATATCGTGACAAGGTGGTCGACCCTGCGGCAATCTCGTCGAGGCGGTAGCTGGTGCCGCTGGTCAGTTGTACCGGACCGGTCGAGCCATTGGTTATAGTTGCTCCGGTTCCGGTGGTGGTCTGGCTGGCGATTACAGTGGTGGCACCCTCCTTTACCCGAACGGTGAATTGATCTGTGTTGAATATCCGCCCACTTGCCGCCAGTGCCTTGGACAGGGTGACATGCGGATAGGCAGCGTTTGTAAAGACACATGCGACAACATCGCCAAAAGCTAGCGCGCCGAAATTGTAGCTGCTGGTAATGACATTGGTTGGCATGGTGGTCGGTGATCCGGCTGTAGCATTGGTGCAGGTGAGCGAACCGCGATAGCGGGATAAGGCGCTGCTGCTGCCGGACGCCATCGCCTCGGTCAGCGTAACAGGAATGCCTGATGCGGTCGCGATCACGGCGGCAGTAAACGGCCCGTTGCCGGTACCCGTGGTGGTTCCGGTTGCCAGGACCTGTCCCGAAGATGTCGATTTGATATCGAATTTAAACTGGTCGGCGGCATTGATGCGTGCGCCCTGTATCACTTTGTTCAGTTTGATTGAGGCAAAGCGGACGGCGAACATGATGCCCTCGAGCCCGCCAGATTTCATCACCGCCGTTACAGCCGTGGGCTTGTTGGTCCCGACAATATGCGCGCCGATATGGCTCGGCTGCCCGCCGCCCGCAGATCGCATATTGGTGGTGCCGACACCGGTTAAAACCGGATAACGGGTGCCGCTGATCGGGGCGACGGTATCGAGCAATACCCACGGTTGACCATTGGTGGTGTAATCGAGATATTCGGCATTGTCGGTCGATTCGGCATCGGCAATCACGAACGCATAATCGGTAATCGAGGCAACGCCGGGCGGCGGCGTGACTGTGATACCGGTTATCGCGAAGGTCACGGTTGCGCCATTATTGACATTATAGAGGATCGGTCTGCCCGGAATATTGAGAAAAGAAGTATTGCCAACCGCCGCGCCGCTCCAGCTAGGTGCGGTCGTCGCGATTGCGCCGCTTGCCGATGTGGTGGTGGTTTTCAGGTTGAATTTCAGGATCGAGCCGTCGGCCAGCGGGAAGGAGAAATTTTGCCCTGAAGCTGACCGCGCAGTTGTGTCATTATAGCTGGTAAAGTCGATCCAGCAATAGCTCTGCCAACTCGCCGGTGCCGCGCCTTGTGCCCCCGCCGGAGAGCAGGACTGAGCGGCGGCAGGCACGGCAAAACAGGCGCTGATGCAAAGCGCCAGAAACCGCAACAGCATGGCCAATGATTTAACGCTCAAGCGCAATTATTATATCCCCACAGTTCCATCGGTTTTCTGTAGCGAAATATAGTTAAGGGGTGGTTAGGGAAAAACCGGGAGTGCGACCCTGTTGGCTATCGTTGCTGAGTGTTGCAGTACTGCTTTGCTACAATGCCTCGGCTGATCTAAAAGCAGCATCGGCTCTTTGACAATTTGCATATCTGTTTTGACCGCCCACGGTCCAGCAAGCTTGCTCTGAAACCCTCGATTTTGTGCCTTCGGACACTGTAACCATTGTAAACTTCACATTTACTTTGCTCGGGATGGCACAATTCTAATTCTTCGCCGCTTCCAAGGCCTCGACTTCCTCGGCAAGCTCCAGCCAGCGCATTTCGGCGGTGTCTTTTTCTTCAATGAGCGCCGTGTTTTCCTGTGTTAACATTGTAAACTTTGCATGGTCATTGGTATAGAGATTGGTATCCGACAACGCGGTTTCTATTTCGGCGATACGCTGTTCGATTTTTGCGATGCGGGCGGGAAGCAGATCATAATCGCGCTGGTCTTTATAACTCAGTTTTTTAGCCGGTGTGGCAGAGCGTGGTGCTGGCTGTCCGGCGGTATTATTTCCGCTCGATTTGGCTGTTTTCCGGTCGTTCCGGCTTTCCCCTTTTTCTGCTTTCCGCTTCTCTTCCCACTCAGCATAACCACCCGCGATAATATCCACAGTGCCGCTGCCATCCAGCCCGAGAGTGACCGTGACCGTTCGATCAAGGAAGTCGCGATCATGGCTGACCAGAAGGACGGTGCCCTCATAATCCCCGATGACTTCCTGCAGCAGATCAAGTGTTTCGAGATCAAGGTCATTGGTCGGCTCGTCAAGCACCAGCAAATTGGACATCCGCGCAAATTCGCGCGCCAGCAACAGCCGCGATTGTTCGCCACCGGAAAATGTTCCGACTTTGGCATCGATAAGACCCGGCGCAAACAGGAACTCCTTGAGATAGCCCTGAATATGCTTTTTCACCCCGCGCACTTCGACCCAGTCGCTGCCGTCAGCCAGCACATCGCGAACGGTTTTTTCCGGTGAGAGCAGACTGCGCTGTTGGTCGATAAACACGCCGTTGAGGGTTTTGGCGAGGGTGACCGTTCCACTGTCCGGTTCCAGTTCACCGGTCAGCATTTTGAGCAGCGTCGTTTTGCCCGCGCCGTTGGCTCCGACGATACCGATGCGGTCGCCGCGCTGGATACGCAGGGAGAAATCGCGAATGATGGTGCGATTCTCTTCCCCTTGTCCGAATGATTTGGCGATATGTTCGGCTGTGATGACCGATTTGGTGCGGCTGTCATCGCTTTGGGCTTTCAGGTTTGCCGTACCAGCCGGACCAATCATTGCCGCCCGCGCGGCGCGCATTTCCCACAGCTTTGTCAACCGCCCCTGATTGCGCTTGCGTCGCGCCGTAACGCCGCGCTCGAGCCAGCGCGCTTCGAGTTTCAATTTGGCATCGATCCGGTTGGCGTCTTTTGCTTCATCGGCATAGATTTTTTCCATCCATGCATCATAGCCGCCAAAACCAACCTCTTGTCGCCGCAACCCGCCGCGGTCGAGCCAGATGGTTTGTCTGGTCAATCGCGTGAGAAAAGTCCGGTCGTGCGAGATCGTGATGAACGCGCCTTTATAGCGGGAGAGCCATTGTTCCAGCCATTCGATCGCGCCAAGGTCGAGGTGATTGGTGGGTTCATCGAGCAACAGCAGATCCGGCTCGGAAGCGAGCGCCCGGCAGATCGCCGCCCGCCGTTTTTCGCCGCCGCTGGCTTTAGCGGCGAGAATGGAAAGGTCGGTACCCAGCTGATCGGCAATCGCTTCCACATCATGTTCAGCCGGCCTATCGCTACCGGAGATCGCAAATTCGAGCAGCGTTTTATAGGGTGTGAAGTCCGGTTCCTGCTCGAGATAGACGATGTTGGTGCCCGGCTGGATCATCCGCTGGCCCTTGTCGGCCTCGATCTGGTTTGCAATCAGTTTCAGCAATGTTGTTTTGCCTGCTCCATTGCGGCCAATCAACGCCAGGCGGTCACGTGGGCCGATATGCAGATCAAGGTCCTTGAACAGCCAGCCCTCTCCCTGATGAAGCGAAAGGTTTTCATAAGCGAGGATCGGTGGTTGTGACATATCCAGCGCGTTAGGGCGAACCGGCCTAGGGCTCAAGCCCGGAGTGACATAAGACGTCGGATAAAAAGCATTTGACGGAGGGTAAGTTATGCCTTTGATATCTTGTTTTGGAAAAAGGGTCTGCAGGTGCGATTGATTTATCTCAATGGTAATTATGTAACTGAGAATGATGCCAAGGTCTCCGTATTCGATCGCGGCTTGCTGTTTTCGGATGCTGTTTACGAAGTCATCTCCGTGATTGGCGGTTGCCTGATCGATATGGAACGACATGAGCAGCGTCTGATGCGCTCACTGGGAGAACTGTCGATCAATGCCGATGAGGGCTGGAGCGCGATTTGCCTCGGGTTGGTCTCGCGGAATGCGCTGGATGAAGGCTTGGTTTATCTCCAGATATCACGCGGCGCAGTGCCCGAGCGCGATTATCGTTGGCCATCAGCGGATATCAAATCAACGGTATTTGCTTTCACTCAGGAACGAGCGTTGATTGATAATCCAATGGCCGAGCGGGGTATGAGAATAGTCACTCGGCCGGACATGCGATGGGGTCGTTGCGATATAAAAACAACGCAGCTTCTCTATGCGTCGCTGATGAAAATGGAGGCACGGGATGCCGGTGCCGATGACGCATGGATGACGCGAGACGCAATGGTGACGGAAGGTACATCGCAAAACGCGCATATCATCACCAAGGACGGCGTTCTGATTTCCCATCAACTGGACCACCGCGTGCTACCGGGTGTCACGCGGATTGAACTGTTTGAGCGAGCTGGGGCGCAGGGGCTGTCCATACAGGAGCGCGCCTTCTCGGTTGCGGAAGCTTATGACGCGGCGGAGGCTTTTGTTTCTTCTTCGACCTTGCTCATCATGCCAGTTGTCTCAATTGATGGTCATATGATCGGCGACGGAAAGCCCGGCGGGATAACCGAACAGTTACGGCGGTCTTATATATCTGAGGTTCAGAGAACCGCTGCTAGTTAGCGCATCTGAAAAACGGAAGTTAACATTATGATTTATCGAAAACTCTTTCTGGCCGCCGCATTGGCAGCGGCACCTGTTGCGTCATTACACGCCGCAGACGTGCAAATTGTGGCGCAAAACCCGGTGATTGAGTTGAGTGTATCAGAGCAGGTAAACAGCGCCCCTGATACCGCATCGTTCAGCACCGGTGTTGAAACCAAAGCGCCAACCGCGACGCAGGCTCTGCGTGACAATAGCCGCATGGCCAAAACAGTCATCGACAAGCTCAAATCATTGGGAATCGAGGACAAAGACATTCAGACGACGGGCATCAGCTTGAATGCAGACTACCAGTATGACCGGGCGAGCGAGCAGAATCGATTTGTTGGCTATCGTGTTTCCAATCAGGTTAGCGCAACGGTGCGGGATATCGAAAAATTGGGAATGATCCTTGATGCATTGGTCAGCCAGGGCGGTGCGACTAACCTGAACGGCCCATATTTTTCTGTCGACGATGATAGCGAGCTCAAGAAGCTTGCCCGGGAACGGGCGCTTGCCAATGCGCGAATGCAGGCGTTAAGCTATGCAAATGCGGAGGGCTATGCCGGTGTACGCGTGCTGTCAATTTCCGAGGGGCTAAGCAATGTGTCGCAAGGACCAATGCCGCAGATGAGGGGCATGGTAGCCGATGCTGTGCAGGATTTGCCCATTTCGGTCGGTCAGGTCGGCACAACGATTAACCTCAGCATCACCTATGAAATGGTTCGTTAAACAAGTGAGCTGCGGACTGAACTATCCATTCACCTGATGTTAAAAGGCACATAGCTAGAGCCAATGTAGATGTTGAAACAAATTACCTTTCTGCCGCTCGTGGCTCTTGTGATTGCAATTCTGCCGGTGCCAAGCGCTGAGGCGGAACGGCGCAACGAGCAGAATGATGCGCGAGCATTGATGATGTCCGGCAAGATCAAGTCGATACGCTCGATAGAGAATAATATTCTGCCGAAAATGGCCGGCAGCCAGTATCTTGGTCCTGAATTCGATTCTACAGCGCAAGTCTACCGATTGAAGTTCATTCGTGATGGCCGTGTTGTTTTTGTGGATGTTGATGGCCGTACGGGCGCAATTATCAATCAACGCTGATCGTCTATTTCCTTCGCATCTTTCGGGATGCATTCCCTTTAATCATTGTGCGTTTTC
Organism: Parasphingorhabdus halotolerans; assembly: GCF_012516475.1. Lineage (NCBI taxonomy): Bacteria > Pseudomonadati > Pseudomonadota > Alphaproteobacteria > Sphingomonadales > Sphingorhabdaceae > Parasphingorhabdus > Parasphingorhabdus halotolerans. Next base: position 3,200,667 of record NZ_CP051217.1, read on the forward strand.
ATGATGCTGATATACCATTGGCATTAGAAATCAGGTTTTCCGGAGTTAACGTATGCGCGTTTTGATCGTTGAAGATGAACCGACATTGGGCCAGCAGCTCAAAGCGACGTTGGAGGCCAATGGCTATGCTATCGATCTTTCGACCGATGGCGAAGATGGCCACTTCATGGGTTCGACCGAAGATTATGATGCCGTGATCCTTGATCTGGGCCTTCCCGAGATTGACGGACTGACTGTGCTTGATCGCTGGCGCAAGGAAGAACGGAATTTTCCAGTGTTGGTGTTGACCGCGCGTGATAGCTGGTCTGACAAAGTTGCCGGGCTCGATGCTGGTGCCGATGATTATCTCGCAAAACCATTCCAGACCGAAGAGCTGATCGCCCGGTTGCGTGCGCTTATCCGTCGCGCTTCTGGCAATGCCTCATCCGAGCTGACCGCAGGCGATGTTCGTCTGGACACGCGTTCGGGCAAGGTAACGCTCGATGGCAGCCCGGTGAAGCTGACAGCCCAAGAGTATAAGCTACTATCCTATCTTATGCATCACAAAGGCAAGGTGGTGTCGCGAACCGAACTGATTGAGCATATTTACGATCAGGATTTTGATCGTGATTCCAATACGATCGAGGTTTTTGTAACTCGCATCCGCAAAAAGCTGGGTGCAGAAGTCATCTCCACTATCCGGGGGCTAGGATATAGTCTTGAGGATCCCGACAGCTGAATGAAAATAGCAAAATAGACTTACCGGACGATGTTACGCCATCTCCACAGAAATCTCGTTTAGGTACCCAGACAACCGGTTCATTGAGCCGCCGGATGATCGGCATTGCGGCGGCCTGGATTGCAGTATTGTTGCTCGGCGGCGGTTTTGCGCTGGACCGGGTGCTGGTCGATGCTGTCACCCGCAATTTTGATAACCAGCTAGAATATGTGTTGACCGCGATGATCGCATCAGCGGAAATTGGTCCAGATGGCGAGGTGTTTCTTAATCGTCCGCTTGGCGACCAACGGTTTCTCGAACCCAACAGCGGGCTTTATTGGCAGATTAGCGGCAAGGACCACGACGATTTCCCGTCCCGTTCGCTGTGGGACCGTACCCTGAAATCGGGCAATATGCACGACGATCCGGAAACCCATATCTACGATAGCGAGCAGTTTCCCGAAGAGAAGTTGCGGATATTGGAGCGGACAATAATTTTACCCGATTCTTCAACGAAATGGCTATTTCAGGTAGCGCAAAGCCGCGATGGTTTGGATGCACAGACCTCTGAAATTCGTTCGATATTGATCAACAGTTTCTTGCTGCTGGCACTGGGATTGATCGCGATGGCTGCCTTGCAAACCCTCTACGGTCTCTGGCCGCTACGTAAAATTCGCAAAGCCATCGCCGAGATGCGCACCGGCCAGCAGAAAAGGGTCAGCGAGCCGATGCCGATTGAGGTCACTCCTATGGTCGATGAACTCAACCAGCTTCTCGACCACAACGAGAAACAGGCGGAGGAAGCTCGCCGCCATGCCGGTAATCTGGCGCATGCTCTAAAAACTCCGCTGACTGTCATCATGAACAGCGCAACCGCAAAAGCTGATGATCTAGCTGATACGGTGATCCGTGAATCTGGTGTTATGCGGCGGCAGGTTGATCATCATCTGGCACGGGCAAGGGCAGTGGGCCGCCGTGGCCACGCGCATAGCCGGGCGAAGGTTTGGCCCAGCCTGCAAGCGGTCGAACGCGCAGTTGGCCGGCTTTACAAACACGTCCGCATAGATATTGACGGGGATGCGGATGCTGTGGTTTCGGTCGAGCGACAGGATCTGGACGAGATGATCGGCAATCTGGTCGAGAATGCTGCAAAATATGGCGGCGGCAGTGTATTTGTTACCGTAGAATCTGGCGATAAATTTGTCGAATTGCTGATTGAGGATGATGGCATGGGCATCCCCGAGGAAGAACGTCAGCGGATATTTGATCGCGGTGCGCGACTGGATACCGGCAAACCCGGCACCGGCCTTGGGCTGGCAATCGTTCGCGACGTTGCAGAAATTTACGAAGGCACTGTTTCGCTGGAAGAGAGCGAGGATTTGGGCGGGCTGCTCGTGCGGCTGTCGTTACCGAAATCGGAGGTTTTCTCTGCGTGACTAGATTTATTATCGTGGAATGATTGGGTAAAGATTGCCTCTTAAAAGTCAGAAAGTTGCGGTAATCGGTTGCGGGCCGGGCGGGCTTGCTTCGGCGTTGTTTTTGTCTCGGCAGGGGAATGAAGTTACTCTATTTGAACGGTTTTCCACGCCAAAACCCGTTGGCTCAGGCTTGCTCATTCAGCCATCAGGTCAGCATGTTCTCGAATCTCTTGGTCTGTTGAATAAAACCAAGGTTTTGGCAGGACCGGTAGATCGCTTGCATGGTCTTTCAGTTCCCCGCAATCGCCGCGCACTGGATATGCAATATGCCAATACAGGTGCCGGAGTTTGTGCATTGGGCATTCATCGCTCCAGTCTTTTTGACATACTGATGGACGCCGTAAAAGAACGCGGCATTCCTATCATGGTAGGACACGAGATGTTGGGCGTCGAAGAATCGGAAGGGGGGATAAGTCCGCATTTTTCGAATGGTGACCATAACCTGATTTTTGATCTATTGATCGATGCAAGCGGTGCCTACAGTGTTCTAAGGCAAGGATCGCAGACAGAACTAAAATTCGGAGCATTTTGGACAACAGTTGATTTGCCTGAAAACCATAGCATTATACCACGCGCCCTAGATCAGCGTTATTATCGCGCCAGCAAGATGGCGGGAATTATGCCAGTTGGAGTTAATCCTGCCACAGGCAACCAAGGGGTCGCAATATTCTGGTCCGAGAGACCGGAAATGGTGCGCCAAATACGAAACATGGGCATTGAAAAATTCCGTAAGGAATATTGCAATTTGTGGCCGGAAGCGGAACCTTTTGTTTCACAAATACTGTCAATGGAAGAGTTGACCATGGCGGTTTATGTGCACCGCACCGGGCGGGCTAGTAGCCATCGGCGTGTATTCCATGTCGGCGATAGCTGGCATTGCACTAGTCCGCAGTTGGGCCAGGGTGCAAACATGGCGCTGATCGATGCGGCAGCATTGGCGGAAGCATTAGACGTTGAGTCAACGCTGGAGAATGTTGCCAAGCGATACAAACGGTCGCGTTCGTTTCACATCGGGCTTTATCAAATGTTGAGTAGATTATTTACGCCATTATATCAGTCAAACAGCAGCTTGTTGCCTCTCATCCGAGATCTCGCAATCCACCATTTCGCGAGACTTCCCATTATTCGTAGCCTTATTGCCCGAACGGTATCAGGACATTTGGGTATAACTATTGGCAATCGGGCCAATCGTTTGAAATCTATTCCACCCCGCCCCTGATTTGCTCATGATGGCGGATCACTTCATCGATAATGAACCGTAGGAATTTTTCCGAAAACTCGGGATCAAGATTGGCATCACTGGCGAGCTGACGCAGCCGGGCGATTTGTTCTTTCTCACGGTTCGGATCGGCGGGGGAAGGCTATTTTCAGCTTTATATTCGCCAACCGCCTGTGTGATCTTGAAACGCTCTGCGAGCATGAACACCAAAGCCGCGTCGATATTGTTGATACTTTCGCGATATTGTTCCAGTTTTTCGTCCATGTCGGCTCGCCTTGTCGCTTTGCCGCAAGTTTCGCAAAGCGCAACTGATACGGTTTTGATTTCACTTGCCTTATCCCTAATCCCTTGCCACATCGGGCGCAACATGTCTGCGACTGTACATCATCTGGGGCGAGATTCAGCCCCTTCGCTGGAACCGCTAATGGCGCTTGTCGTTAGTGATATGAATCAGGTCAACAGCGTGATTCTGGACCGGATGCAGTCGGAAATACCGTTGATACCGGAACTGGCAGGCCATCTGATCGCTGGCGGCGGCAAACGCCTGCGGCCCATGCTGACTTTGGCTGCGGCAAAATTGATCGACTATAGCGGTTATCGCCATTTCAAACTGGCTGCCGCTGTGGAATTTATCCACACCGCTACCTTGCTGCATGATGATGTGGTTGATGGATCCGATTTGCGGCGCGGCAAGACCGCTGCGAATTTGATATTCGGAAATCCTGCAACGGTGCTGGTGGGCGATTTTCTATTCAGCCGGTCGTTCGAGCTCATGGTCGAAGACGGATCCTTGAAAGTCTTGAAAATCCTTTCCCACGCCTCGGCCGTTATCGCCGAGGGTGAGGTAAACCAGCTTACAGCCCAGCGCAAAATTGACACCAGCGAAGATCGTTATCTCGATATTATCGGTGCAAAAACAGCAGCGTTGTTTGCCGCCGCGAGCCGGATTTCGGCTGTCGTTGCCGAGCGCGACGAGGAAGTAGAACTAGCGCTTGATAGCTATGGCCGTAATCTGGGTATCGCTTTTCAACTGGTGGATGATGCGATTGATTATTCGTCCGATAGCGAAACAATGGGCAAGGATGCCGGCGATGATTTTCGTGAGGGTAAAGTCACTTTGCCCGTTATTCTGGCCTATGCGCGCGGGACCGAAGAGGATCGGAAATTCTGGAAAGATGCGATTATCGGTCATAAATCATCGAACGACGATTTGTTCCATGCAACCGAATTGCTTAAACAAACCGGAGCGATTGACGACACTATGTCCCGTGCTCGACATTACGGCCAGCGGGCGATCGATGCTCTGGGCGCTTTTCCGGCTGGAAACGCTCGGGCGGCGATGACTGAAGCAGTTGAATTTGCTATCTCCCGCGCTTATTAGCGCAAATTATATCGAAGGAACTGGCAAATGGCTGCGCGAATATATCAAAATCCGATGAATGCGATGCAATCCGGCAGGGCGCTGACGGATAAATGGGTTTTGGAATTTGAGCCATCGGAAGCGCGCAAAGCTGATCCTTTGACCGGCTGGGCAGGGTCTGGAGATACCCAGCGCCAGGTGCAGTTGCAGTTCCCGAATGCCGAGGCTGCCAAGGCCTATGCAGATAAATATGGCATCGACTATGCGTTTGTTTCCACGCCGCATAAAACGCTCAAACTTCAGGCCTATGCTGATAACTTCAAGTAGGTTCTTCTACCTCAAATATTGTAGGGGCCAAGCAGTAACAACAGCTTTACGTCAATTCCGGCACCTTCCCGACGTTTCTCTGCGATAAATTCATCCAGCCGATTCAATGCGACACGGTGAACGGTGATATTCTCGCCCTCTACACCGCCGCCTTCGCTCACTTTTGCGAGTTTGCCCGCCTTGAACAGGGAAAAACTCTCTGAAACCATGCCGGGCGAAGAATAAAATTCTCCGCAGTCTTCCATGACTTCGGCGTGATAACCGGTTTCTTCTTCCAACTCGCGGATTGCAGCTATGGAAGCATCCTCGCCAGCGACATCATCATGATCGCCGACAAGGCCAGCAGGAAGCTCGATGCAGTTTTTGCCTAACGGAACGCGGAATTGCTCGACCAGCAGCACGTGATCGTCGTCGATAGCGAGAATAACCGCAGCGCGGATGCCTCGGCTGCGGGACACATATTCCCATTTGCCTTCGCGTTTCGCGGTAATGAAACGACCTTCCCACATGACTTCTATTTTGTCGGTCATAGATGTTCCGTTCTTGTGGAGCGTAGCCGAGACATCAGAAACCCTTCCCTCGATCATGATCGAGACCAACGCAATTTGGAGTGTTTACAGTTCGATCAGCCGATCAGGCAGTTCATTAGGATTTTCATGCGATTTTGGAAAATGTTCCTGAAGGACTGCGCCAACGTGACGAACAGCGGCAGCCATGCCTTCGCCTGGGCGACCGGCACGTATTTCGTCGATTAATGCAACCATTGCTTCGCCCCAGACTTCCGGAGCCACTTTGTTGACTATTGCCTCATCGGCAACAATTTCAGCGCGATGTTCGCCGAGAGAAACATAGATTAAAATACCGGTCAGGCCCACCGTGCGGTGTTCTGCCCCGACTTTGAAATAATCAATCGCCCGCTTTCTCACTCGCCGCTGCTTCGTGCTCTTGGGCGTAACAGCTAATCTAAGTGGCATCCATGCGAATAGAAACCGCATCGCCAGAAACACAATCACGCTGATTATGAACACAATCGACATAAGCTCGGGAGCGGTAAAATCATGCCCCCAGCCACTAAACCAGCTGCTCAGTAAGTTTTGGTAAAAACCTGGAACGATGGCCAATGATGAGAGGAACAGGAACAATATACCAACGGCCCAATGCAGGCCGGCATCATGATATTTGTCCGAAAGCCCGGTAATGATCGTTACGATTTCACCGTCGGTCGTTTTCTCAGCTTCCCGCACCGCTGCGGTTACGAGCTTATGGTCAGCTTCGGAAAGTTGGTTCACTTTTGTCATTACCAGCCCCCTGAAGCGCCGCCGCCGCCGAAGCTGCCGCCTCCGCCGCTAAAGCCGCCGCCACCGCTGAAGCCGCCACCGCCGCCCCAACTGGAACCACTACTGCTACCGCTGCCCCAATCACTACCGCCCCATATGACAACCGGACCAGCGCCACCGCGATAACGCTTGCCGCCGCGCCGTGCCGAACGGATTGAGGAAATGATAATCCATAGGATGACAATGATCCAGAAGATGGCGAGGAATCCTCCTCCGCTGTCCGCACTATTTTGGTAGGTAGACGCTTGCTGGGCAATGGCGAGAGCCTCATCTTCGGGCAAGGTGATCTGCGTGGCAATACGATCTACACCCGCCAATATCCCTGCCGGCATATCACCATCGCGAAAACGCGGCAGAATATCGCTCTGAATGATATTGCTCGACAGAGCGTCAGTTAAGATGCCTTCCAACCCGTAACCCACTTCGATGCGTACTTTGCGGTCATTGGGAGCGACCAGCAAAATTACGCCATTATCCTTCTCAGTTTCACCCACGCCGTCCTGGCCAATGCCCCACGTCCGGCCCAGTTGATAGCCATAATCGGCAATGTCATAGCCATCGAGGCTGTTGACTGTGGCAACGACCAATTGCCGGTTCGACTGGGTTTCCAGAGCTTCCAGTTGGGATGTGAGCGCAGCTTCCTGAGCCGGATCCAGAATATTTGCCTGATCGACAACGCGGCCGGTAAGGGCAGGGAAGTTTTGCGCAGACACCGGACTGGTGATCGCGACCAGCGCGAAAACCAACCCGGCTATCAAAAATTCAAATGGTCTGCGAACAATGTCTACCACCAGATTTAAAACTTCACAGACGGAGCTTCTTCAGCGCCTTCGGTGGTTGCCGCAAATGGTTCCATCGGCTCTGCGCCATGAATGATTTTTGCGCCGATGATATCCGGGAAAGTTCGGATGGTGGTGTTATATTGGCGGACCGCTTCGTTGTAATCGCGCCGGGCCACGTTGATCCTGTTTTCGGTCCCTTCCAACTGGCTTTGCAACGCCAGAAAATTCTCGTTGGATTTCAGTTCGGGGTAAGCTTCCACCGTAGCCAGTAAGCGACCCAAGCCTTGTGAAAGCGCACCCTGCGCTGCGGCATATTCCTGAACCTTGGCAGCATCGCCCAGATCATCGGCGCTGACCTGAATAGATGTTGCTTTTGCGCGCGCTTCAACGACGGCTGTTAAAGTGTCTTGCTCCTGCGCTGCGAAGCCTTTGACGGTTTCGACGAGATTGGGGATCAAATCGGCCCGCCGCTGATAGGTGCTTTCTACGTCAGCCCATTTGGCTTTGGCATTTTCTTCGGCCGTTGGGACGCTGTTGATACCGCACGCGCTCAAGCTCAAGGCAATTGCTGGAACCAGCAAGAATTTCGCTATTCTATTAAGCATGATCTGAATTTCCTCCATCATCGCAGCGTTTCACTGCCACCGATGTAAAAATAGGTGTCAAAGCACGCAATTGCAATCACTTCTCTCGACAAGGCACGGCTTTTCAGGCATTTCGTCAGCCCTATATTAAATTCGGAAGGGAAGCTAATCATGTTGAGTGAATTTAAAGACTTTATTCTAAAGGGGAATGTCCTCGATCTGGCCGTTGCGGTTATCATTGGTGCAGCATTTGCGACCATCACCACCTCGCTGACCGAAGATGTGATTATGCCACTCGTGAGCGCGATCGCCGGTACACCAGACTTTTCGAACATGTTCATTCTTCTTGGTGCTGTTCCAGACGGTGTCAACGCGACCGACTATGCTGCGCTTAAGGCAGCCGGGGTTCCAATGCTCGGCTGGGGTCAATTTTTGACTGTTGTCATCAATTTTGTGATTTTGGCTTTCATCATTTTCATGATTGTGCGCTATGCCAATAAAGTCATGAAGAAAGCCGAAGAGGCTGACGCTGGCCCAAGTGAAATTGATTTGCTGACGGAAATTCGGGATGAGTTAAAAAAATCCTGATTTATTAAATATTTATAAATTTTATTTGCCCCCTTGGGAACCGACACACCATCAGTGGGTTGAACATCCCAGAGGGGCATTTTTTTTGTCCCTTCATCTGGGAATGAGGGAAAATATAATGCGTAAATTGACAATTTTCACCGCGACAGCAGCTGCTCTGGCACTGAGCGCTTGCGCGCAGGAAGACACAAGCGGCGCAGAAACTGCAACCGAAGTGGAAGCACAGAAAGCCGAAATGGAAGCGGATCGTCTTGACGAAGCCGCTGATAACGCCACGACCGAAGCTGGCGAAGAAGCTTTGGAGGATAAAGCGGCTGCGATGGAAGACAAGGCGGACGTTCTGGAAGAGAAAGCTGACGAAGAAGAAGGCGTTCTTGCGCAGTAGCTAAAGATTTCCCTGTTGGGGAACTAGAGGAGGGCCAACCGGGTAACCGGTTGGTCCTTTTATTTTGCGATTTGCTTAACGGAGAGCGGTCCGAAGAGCAAAAAAATATGTAAAAACAGTGATATAGCATTTTTATGAATTTTTTGTGATACTTCTCCGTTTAGTCGCTCTATAGGCCCGCCAGCCGAATGTTGATTCGGCCTTTTAGAATATTCTAGGGAAATCAAGATGCGTAAATTTACTGTTCTGGCTGCTTCTGCAGCTGCTGTTCTGGCACTTAGTGCTTGTGGTGCTCCTGCTGAAGAAGCTGCGACCGAAGAAGTTGCTGCTGAAGAAGTTGCACCTGCTGAAGATGCGATGGCTGCTGATGCCATGGCTACCGAAGAAGCTGCTCCTGCTGCAGACGCAGCAACTGCTGAAGCTGCTCCTGCAGACGAAGCTGCTGCACCTGCTGAAGCTGCTACCGAGTAAGCCAACAATATCTGGAATTCCCTTTTTGGGGAACTAGAGGAGGGCTAACCGGATACCGGTTAGCCCTTTTTTGTGTCTGCTCACTGTTCATTCAGGATTTTGCGCCTATATAGAGACTGTTCGTTTCTGCGGACTATGGTGATAAATTGTGATGTGCAATAGACACAGCGGACCCGGGGGCAGTACCCGGCGGCTCCACCATCTATTTCGTTTCGGCGAAGTAATTGAAGGGGCCGAACCAGGATCGACGTGTGTTCAAAAGCATTATTTTTGCCCGGCCTGAGTATGCCGTGATTGCTCGCAAACTATAAGTGCAAACGATAATGAAGCACTCGCTATTGCTGCCTAACCCATTGATCGCAAGATCATAAGTTAGAAAGCTAATGCGCGGTTGAACCCACCGGGCAACAGAAGGGAATTCAGCGGTTTTGGGCGCACCGGGCAACAGAAGCGTCCTACTTTTCTTACATCTGACCGTTAATAATCACGTCCATAAGTTTTGTGATAATCAATCGCTTCGATCATTTTTGCCCCGGCCATGAACACCGAGCCGGTACACGCCAGAAACAGCAGGACGCCGCCATATCCCGGATATTGCACGATATAATCTTCACCGCGGGCAATGGCACCGGTGGCAAGTGCGTAGGTGATGAGGAAGGCCTCAAACTTGGTTTTGATAATGAACAGGCGTCGGATTTTCTTCCACATGTGCTAAATACCGCAAGGGTCGTGCCAACCCTTGAAAACCGCGATTTCTTCAAGTGAAATATGGTAAACTGTAAGTTAATCCGACAGCTTTGGGTTAGTTGTTAACTAGCCAATTTGGAAAGTCCGCATGCTGCCAAAAGCTGGCTGCGTGCTTCGTGGATTTCATTGAGCAGATCAACTGATGTTAACTGGGTGGGGGAAATGCTCCCGGGCCAGTATTTTTCTACAACCGCCGAAATTTTATCGAGTTTTTCGTGTGTGGCTATAAATTTTTGATTGACTGTTTCCGGGTCGGCAACGACGCGTAGACGCAAGCAAGCGGGACCGCCACCATTGGCCATGGATTGGCGTACATCGACCGGGCATATTTTGCTGATGGGTCCATTTCCGGCAACCAATTCCCGCAAATAGCTCCACACTGCAGCGTTACCCTGGGCCTCTGTTGGCAAGATCAGCGCCATACCGCCATCATCAGGCAAGGTGACCAATTGTGCATTAAAAAGATAAGATTCGATCGCATCGGCCAGGCTGACTTTGCTGGCGGGAACGATGATGATTTCCGCTTCGGGGAGTTTTGAGAGAATCTCCGCATAAAGCACATCAGGTTCAGCAAAGGCTTGTTCATGGGTAAAGAGCACGCGCTCATTTGCGACAGCGACCACATCATTGTGAAACGCGCCTGCGGCAATTGCTGTCTCGGACTGTTGAGCAAAAATGACTTTATTCTCATCCAGGCCATGAGTCCGGGCGATGGCTTTGCTGGCCTCTATATGCTGTCGCGCAGGGAAGGGACCGCCAGCTTTTCCGTAAACGAAAATCTCAAGCCCGGCCTGATCGTGGGTATTGCACAAGCGCATATGATTTGCGGCCCCTTCATCGCCAAAAGGCGACGGCACCGGAGAGTGAACTGCGAAATAGTTCTGGTCCGCAAAAGCCAATTGCAGTTGCGCAAAAGTCCCTGGCCATTCGTGGCTGCGGTGCGGCATGGTTTGCAGGTTTGCGACCGTCAAGTGGCATTTCCCGTCAATGCTGTCGGGAGTCGGTGAAACAGTGGCAGCATTCGCGGCCCACATCGATGAGGCCGAAAAGGCAGCAGCGCGGATATGAGGCTCCGCTTCAGCGATGCTGGTTCCCAGTTTGTCCAGCCAACCGGTATTCGGTCGATCCAGCGGCATAAAAAAGCCCTGCGCCAGTCCCAAATCCATATTGTGCCGCATCTTCGCAATGCCTTGCAGCGCAGCCTCGCGCGGATAGGCGGTTTCCCCGGCATTGGTGGACGATGCGATATTGCCGAGGCTCAGGCCTGCGTAGTTATGACTAGGCCCGATAATGCCGTCGAAGTTGATTTCCACTGGCTTGCTCATCGCGCGATATACCGGATTTCATCTCCCACCGAGAGGCCAATGTTGCTGGCCGCTTCGGCATCAATAGTAACGCCTTCACCATTTTCGCTGATCATCGCATATGTTGCCTGAAATTCACCGAGATTGCCGCGCGAAATAATGGATTTTTCCGTGCCTTCATCGATCCCGGTAATCACGGCCAGTTTGGACTTTCTGATGCTCGTCACATCATTGGTTTTTGCTATCATCGTCGGTCCGCCGTCAAAAATATCGACATAGCCGTCATAAGAAAAATTCTCGTTCTCCAGCATCCGCATCGCAGCGCGGCCATTGGGATGAGGCACACCGATTGCGGCCCGCGCAGTCTCACTGAGCATCGCAGTGTAAATCGGATGTTTCGGCATAAGGTCGGCGATGAATTGATTGCCGTGAATGGCATTGAAATAGTCGGCATCCTGAAAGTTCATGCCAAAGAATCGACCGGCGAGCCCGTCCCAGAAGGGAGAACCCCCGGCTTCGTCTATCACGCCGCGTAACTCGGCAAAAATCTTGTCGCCAAAACGCTGACGATGTTCCTTGATAAACAGATAGCGACTCCGCGCCAACAACATGCCGAGTCCGCCAGCACGTTCATTGGGGTGCAGAAATAGTCCGCCCACTTCGCTGGAGCCTTCCAGATCGGTTACCAGCGATAGCATTTGCGCGCTGAATGTCCGGTCCAGTTCCTTGCTGGTTTGCGATAGGGTGCTGAGGCGATAGGAATAAAACGGCCAGCTTTGTCCCACTTTGGTAAAAAGCTGGGATGTCCCTCGAACTACGCCGGTTTCAATATTTTCCAGAACCATAACGAACAGGTCGTTGCCATGTTCATCATTGGTCCGGTCATAAGCGCGCTGCGAACGCTCGAGTTTCGCTGTCAGGGACTGCTTGTCAGCAGGCAGGTTTGTAAAACCACCACCCGTCAGCTTCGCCATTTCATAAATATGCTGCAGATCATCCAATCGCGCCGCGCGTATTCTATAACTCATAAACCCCCTCGTTCAGCGATCCGCATGATGGTCAGCGCCGATAATTGTGTCCGTTCGACCAGACTGTCGACAATCAGAAATTCGTCCGAGCTGTGAATAGCTCCACCGCGGACGCCCATAGTATCGACCACGGGAACGCCGCAAGCCGCGATGTTGTTACCGTCACAAACGCCGCCGGTGCCCCGCCAGTTTATGTCGAGCCCCAGTTCTGCACCGCACTGCTTGACCAATCCGAAAAGTTTTTGCGCCTGTGGATCAATCGGTTTGGGGGGGCGACCAAAACCGCCGTGACAATGGACATCCAGATCATGTTCTTTGGCGATAGCGGGTATCAGCTGATCCAGTCTCATCTGGGCTTCCGCTTGATCTTCCAAAGATTTAGGGCGAAAGTTCACCCGCAATATGCAATGATCGGGAACGGCATTATTGGGGCCGCCACCATCAATCTTCGCAGGATTTACACTTAGGCCTTCACGGTGGATCGCTTTTAACCGCAAGGCCATGTCGGCCGCAGCAATCAATGCGTTGCGCCCTTCATCAGGATTGCGTCCGGCATGCGCGCTTTTGCCAATGAAAATGATTGAGAAATTCCCGCTCCCGCCGCGCTCCCCTGCCAAAGTCCCATCGGGCAGGGCAGGTTCGTAGGTGAGGGCGGCTGTCTTTCCCTTAGCTAGTTGTTCGATAAGTGCCGCTGATGAACCGGATCCAACTTCTTCATCGCTATTGATCATGATGTCATAGCCTATCCGATCTGCGACATCGCTTTGTTCCAGCAATTGCAGTGCGCCCAGCATGACCGAAATTCCGCCTTTCATGTCGGCAAGTCCAGGGCCGTTCAAAATGCCGGGTTCCAGCTCAGTGATTTTCTGAAAACCGTGGTCAGCGGGAAAAACCGTATCCATATGGCCGGTCAGTAGAATTCGCGTCGGCGCATCAGGGCGGATTGATGCCACCAGATGTTGTCCGCGTTCAACTTGATCAATTGTGCCGTCGGTGCGCACGGCTTCAACAGGGGATGGATCAACCAGGGAGACATCACCGGGTAAGGCGGAGAACGCATCTGCCAGCATTCCGGCAACGGTTTTAATGCCCGCAAGATTGGTCGTGCCGCTATTGACCCCTGACCAACTCAGCGTCCGGTCCAGCAGGGGCAAGCTAGCCGCTTCTTCTAATTGTTCGCGAAATGTTGAAGTGCCATGTGTCATCCGCATCTGATAGCAAAGGATACCATTTTCGCCACCCCGGATATTACAAGCTACGCCGGACATAAAAAGCGCTGTCCTACTGATATCCGGATTTGATATACCGGTAATATGATCATGATTTTACCCATAACTTACTGGAAATATAAGATAATCCCAATGTTGGGAACGCTTCTTGCAACGCGCGCGTGGGCGCGGGCGCGCACGGATAGGGCTAAACTTCCTAAACTTTGTAATAAAATTACACCGCCGATTTTTCGATTGCTTGTCATTTACAGCGTAAAAAAGAGCGGCCATAGACGGCAGCGATTCCTCCCCGGAACAGTTTTTATTTCCGGCGTGCCTATGAGGCGCGGCGGATCGTTATTTTTGAAAGAGGAAGTTTAATGTCCGAATATATCGCGCAAAATGGAATTCAGATTGCCAGCGAATTGTTTGATTTTATCAATGACCGGGCTTTGCCGGGAACTGGAGTGGATAGCGAAAAGTTCTGGACCGGTTTCGCCCAGCTTCTTGGGAAATTTGCTCCGCGAAATGCCGAACTGTTGGCCAAGCGCGAGAAACTCCAAACGCAAATTGATAACTGGCACAAAGAGCGCCGGGGACAGTCCATTGATCAGAATGAATATCAGACGTATCTCAGGGAAATTGGTTATCTGGTCGAAGAACCAGCGCCTTTTTCGATTACCACCGAAAATGTCGATCCTGAAATCGCGACAATGGCTGGCCCGCAATTGGTAGTGCCATCGCTGAATGACCGATTTGTGCTGAATGCTGCCAATGCCCGTTGGGGCAGCCTTTATGATGCATTTTACGGTACCGATGCGCTGGATGCGCCGCCCGCCAAGCCGGGTGGATATGATCCGGAGCGTGGCGCGCATGTTGTCAAAGCGGCCAAGGCGGTCCTTGATGAGATTGTCCCGCTTACAGATGGTCAGAAATGGGAAGATCTGGGCGATCCGTCGGACGGCATCGCGATTGCTGATGAGTCTCAATATGTCGGTACCAGCGCAAATGGACGTTTGTTCCGCCATAACGGACTGCATGTTGAAGTTATATTCGATCCTGAACATCCTATTGGCCGGGACGATCCGTCGGGAATTGCCGACGTACTTTTGGAAGCGGCGCTCACCACGATTATCGACATGGAAGATTCGGTCGCGGCGGTAGATGCCGAGGATAAGACTTTGGCTTATACCAACTGGCTTGGCCTGATGCGCGGTGATCTGGATGCATCTTTTGACAAAGGCGGCAAGACCATTTCGCGCAAAGCCAATCCGGACCGTGAATATAAGGATCGGGATGGCAATGCCGCGACACTAGCGGGACGCAGTTTGATGTTTGTTCGCAATGTTGGACATTTGATGACCAATCCGGCGGTGTTGCTGACTGATGGATCAGAGGCTCCTGAAGGTTTGCTCGATGGCGTGTTCACCAGTTTGATCGCGATGCACGACATAAAAGGACTCGGCGAACTCCGCAACAGCCGGGCCGGTTCGATCTATATTGTGAAACCGAAAATGCACGGGCCAGAGGAATGCGCGTTCACCAACGACCTGTTTGATGCTGTGGAAGACCTGCTCGGACTGGATCGGAACACCATTAAAGTCGGTGTGATGGATGAAGAACGACGGACCTCCGCCAATCTCGCCGCTTGTATCCATGCCGTGAAACACCGGATTGTATTTATCAACACCGGTTTCCTCGACCGCACCGGGGATGAAATCCACACCTCAATGCAGGGCGGCGCGATGTTGGCCAAAGCTGATATCAAAAGCAGCGATTGGATTGCGGCCTATGAGCAGCGCAACGTTGCCATCGGTCTGGCTTGCGGCATGTCCGGCAAGGCTCAGATCGGCAAAGGCATGTGGGCTGCGCCCGATATGATGGCCGACATGATGGAACAGAAAATCGGTCATCCGATGACCGGAGCGAATACCGCGTGGGTGCCCAGCCCAACAGCGGCGACGCTCCACGCTATTCATTATCACCGACTAGACGTGTTCGCGCGGCAGAACGAAGTCGCTGGCGAGGGGATTGCCTCGCTCGACAAGCTACTGACAATTCCCTTTGCCGATGGCCATAATTGGTCGGTTGAAGAAATTGAGCGTGAACTCGACAATAATGCGCAGGGCATATTGGGCTACGTTGTGCGCTGGATCGATCAAGGCATCGGGTGCTCGAAAGTGCCGGACATCAACGACGTCGGTTTGATGGAAGATCGCGCGACTTTGCGGATTTCCTCCCAGCATATGGCGAACTGGATGCTGCATGGTGTTTGCTCGGCAGAGCAAGTTGATGCGGCTCTGTTGCGGATGGCTGCGAAAGTGGATGGACAGAATGCCGCTGATCCACTCTATCGTCCGATGGCTTCTGATCCAAAGGGCAGCTTGGCATTTCAGGCTGCGCGCGATTTGGTGTTCAAAGGCATCGAGCAGCCTAGCGGTTATACCGAACCCTTGCTTCATGCATATCGTCGGAAGTTGAAGGCGGCTGGTTAAGAGAGTTGTCGAGCCAAGGCGACGAACTCTGCAACGCTAACCGTCTCGGGTCTCCTCGAACTATCAATGCCGACTGTCGCAAGCGCCTCAGTGGCACCGGAGAAGCCCTTGAGACTTTGTCGCAGCATTTTCCGCCGCTGGTGAAATGCCGTTTGCGTAAGCCGTTCCAACAAAGCCGGATCAACACCTTGAGGTTGTTCCTTGGGCGTTAAATGAACAATCGCGGACATGACTTTGGGAGGCGGCGTAAAAGCGGATCTATGAACATTTATCGCCAGTCTGGCTTCGCAACGCCACTGGGCGAGGATCGAAAGCCGACCATAAGCATTGCTCCCTTCGGAAGCGACGATACGGTCCGCCACTTCGCGCTGAAACATCAAGGTCAGCGATTGCCATTTCGGCGGCCATTTGGGTTGAGACAGCCACTTGATCAACAAGGCTGAACCAACATTATAGGGAAGGTTGGAAACGATATGAAAAGGTTTGTCGAACAGATTGTCGGTATTGATCGCAAGGGCATCATCGCTGATGATCTTCAGTTGATCCGGAAAATATTCGCCGAGTTCCGCCAGCGCTGGCAGGCATCTTTCATCCCGTTCGACCGCCGTCACCGCCGCTCCCGCTTGCAACAATGCCTGCGTTAAACCGCCGGGTCCCGGACCAACCTCGAATACATCTTCCCCTGCCAGATCACCGGGAACAGCTGCGATACGCGACAGCAATTGCGTGTCGAACAAAAAATTCTGCCCAAGCGCCTTGTTCGCCGAAAGGCCGTGTTTTTTGATCACCTCACGCAGCGGTGGCAGCTTTGGCGGGTTGCTCAATGATCGGTGCTCAATTGTCGTGTAACTTGCGATTGGCGACGGCCACCGCAGCCATCTGGATCGCGGCAATCATGGATCGGGGGTCAGCAACACCCTGGCCAGCTATATTAAAGGCCGTCCCGTGATCAGGCGATGTCCGGACGATTGGCAGGCCAAGCGTCATATTTACGCCATCAAAGAAATGCAGCGTTTTCATCGGCACCAGTGCCTGGTCATGATAAGGGCAGAGCGCGACATCATATCTGGCACGGGCTTGTTCGTGAAACATGGTGTCAGCGGGCAACGGATCGGTAATATCCATGCCATCGGCACGAAGCTCATCAATAGCGGGCTGCATTATTGTGCGCTCCTCATCACCCAGATTACCATTTTCACCGGCGTGGGGATTAAGGCCGGCAACCGCAATGCGAGGGTTATCAATACCGAAGTTTCGGGTCATTGCCTTTTCTGCAGCTTTGGCGCGTGCAACTATGAGTTGATGCGTTAGTTGTCCCGGCACTTCCTTGAACGCGATATGGGTCGTCATCGGAATAACGCGAAGAGATGGGCCGGCGAGCATCATAACGGCATTCTCGCGGGAAATACCGCAGTGTTCGGACACAAACTCCGTTTGACCAGGATAACGAAAACCTATCTGATATAGTTGCGATTTGGATACGGGTGCCGTTACGACCGCACCAGCATCGCCTGATCTCGCTAACCCGCAAGCCACTTCTAAAGCATGGAGTGCACATTGCGCGCCTTCGAGAGTTGGCTCACCGGGGATAGCGGCGTCGGCGTCGTGGATATGAAACACCGGTAGCGCGGTTCCGAATATGTCAGCAGCCTCTGCCGGGACTTCTATTTTTTGCGCTTGAACGCCGTCCAAATTCTCAAAATCAGCGATATTCCCGGCAACAAAAAAGGGACGCAAAGCTTGAGTCTCTCGCTGCTTCCAGCTTTTTCCGATTATTTCAGGACCGACTCCCGCCGGGTCACCACAAGAAATTGCGAAGGGTTTGTCTGCCCCTTGAACCATCAATTATATTCTATAATGGCGTCACGGCGAAGATCGCGCAGATATATTTGCGCGCGTTTGTTAACCCGCTCGTTTTCGAGCTGCGACATGATTTGATCAAAAGACGGGGCGTTGGCTGTTTGAGGATCGTCCCGGCCGCATAATATCAGGACTCGCACACCGTCGGTAATCGATCCAAAGGGCGCGCTGGCTTGTCCAATGGGCAGGTTTGCGATCGTATCCTGAAGGGCAGCGGGCAGGTCGCGGAGCCGCACCTGGTCATTGTCAACCACCGCCGCGCCGATGCTTGCCGCGACTTCGTTTGCAGCGCCGCATCCCTTAATACCTTCTGTAGCTGAAGCAAACTGGCTTGCTTTAGTTGTCGCCTGTTGCTCGGTCGTGCCTTCGGGGAAAGCAATGGAAAGCTGCTTCAAGCTCAGCAAGGCGTCTCGCGCATCAGCCGTCAGAATTTGCCGTTGGTCAATAAGATATAATATTGAAAAGCCCCCTGGCACCGACACTGGGCCGACAACCTGCCCGACTTGCATCTGAACAGCCGCTTCTGCCAAACTTTGCGGCAACTGGGCAGGGCGAACCCATCCCAGATCGCCGCCGGTTGCTGCGGTGGAAGCTTCGGAAAACTGTCGGGCATAGGCTACGAAAGAACCACCTCCACGAATTTGTTCCAGAATCTTCCGCATATTAACTGCCACTTGCTCGGCGGTTTCCTGCGAGGCTGACATATAAATTTCGCCGATGCGATATTCCGATGTGCCTTTGGAAGCGTTTAGTCGTTCAATAATAGCGTTTACTTCCTCATCGCCGACATTGATGAAAGGTTGGATGTTGCGCCGGAGCAATCGGCTCCAAGCAAGCTCGCCTTTAATTTGCTGTTTCAATGTATTTGCTGACGACCCCTTGGACCGCAAAAAGGTTTCAAACCCGCCAATATCTTGTTTGAAATTCTGCTGCGCGACCTGACGGTACGTGGATTCTACCTCTTCAGGGCTGATTGTAATTTCGTTCGCTTCGGCTTCCTGAATTTGCAATGTCTCGTCGATAAGATTGCGCAATATCTGTAACCGCAGTCGCTGCTGTTCTTCTTCAGATACTTCACCCCCATTGGCAGCTACAATTAGTGCCAGTCTTTGTCCAACATCGGTACCGGTAATAATATCGCCATTGACCACTGCAGTTGCCCGCCGAACATTGGGATCATTTTTGCCAAAAATTGTTAATTCTTCCGGGATGTTCAATCCGGTATTAGGTACTGCGCTGTCAGCAACTGTCTGGCTGGAAGAGGGTGTTGCGGCCAATGTCGCCGCCAAAATGACGAGAGCCAGTTTTGGAATCTTTGACAGCTTATGCTTATTCTTCAATTTCATTTTTTGTTTCTTTTCAAACCTTAACGCCAATATTGCTTTGCCGATTATCAATATCGTGCTGAACCTAAGATGAGTGATCTGTGCACGTTGGCGACAGCCTTACACACCCAAATTGCGGAGCGCTAGCCGGAACAGAAAAGTACTGCCTCTCTGTGCGTCACCGGTATCCTCATAGTCATATCTCCAAGTGACGCCAAGCGACAGACATCCATCGTCGTAGGCTACGCCCAATCTATGACGCACAGGGTTGTAACCATCAGCGACCGAGATGGGGTCTTCACTACGATCGGTTAGATCAATTATTGCGGATCCAAATACTGACCAGTATTTATCGACTTGATATCGTCCGCCTACCCGCACTTCTTCGCGGTCGCGCAAATCCTCAATCTGGGAGCCGATATTTCTGTTGAGTCGCAAATAACCTACTTGCGCATAGGTACTGCGCGTGCCGACTGTCGCATCAATCTCGTTTCGGCGAACTGCCAGATTTTGCTTGTCCAGCCGAAAGCGGTGGGTGAATTTTACGATATCCTTGAAGCCGACATTGGTTCGGCCAACGATATCCGAAAAGCGCTCCGACAGACCGGTGCCATCGGGTACAATATTGCTATTGTTCGCTAGTCTATAGCTTTGCCCAACGATGCTGTTGATACTCAGATTGGGGCGATCCAGATTCCACTCGATGCCATAAGTCGCCCTGACGTTATCCTCATAGCGGTCATAACCCGGGAAACGGTTCAGAGCGAACAGATTGCTGTCTTCCAAATCTACAGCTCTTGCGTCTTCATTGGGTAAAGAGATGTTTTTAAGACCAGGTGTTGCAACAATTTGCAAACGTGGGGTTATCGTTTGGGTGCCGCCAAAAGCCTCGCCGACAAAGGGCCATTTCACATCGATCGCGGCCGTTGCAATACCCCGCGTTTGCCATCCGCCATTGCCACGATAAATTGCGGTTTCATTAAGCGCGTTATTGCTACTGTGATAAACGTCTCCCCGAGCGAACCCGGTAAAGGTAATCTCCTGTCCCATGTTAGTCAGTTTGCGCAAATCCCATCTCGCTGAAGCAAATGCACGCTGTGTATCTTGCCCCTCCACGCGTTCGATGGCCAGACTGTTTGCTTGTAGTTGAAGGCGCCCGCCGAGTGCCGGCTCAGCAAACCGCTTGCGATAATCGATCACTGGCAATGCAATCGGAACGCGGTTTTGCGGGTCATTCGAACGTAGCGTTTGGAATGCCCAGCCTGCGATCGACAAATAGCTGCTGTCGCTAAACCGCTCAGCATTGATCGTTGATCGCAAGCTGTCGTCATCACTAATGTCATAGCGGCGCAAGAAGGTACGATCAGAAACGATTCGCGCCGATTGGGACACTGTCCATTTTTCATTCAGCCGGAATCGGCCGCTCGTAGCGAAATAGCCCCGAAAATCTCTTGTCGAATTCGGCAGAGGCCCAGCTGAACCGGTTGGGATGCGCGAACTATATGTGGCGTAGCCTGTGAACTGGAACGCGCCTTTCTCGTCAAGATAACGGTAGGTGCCGTTTATCATCGGAGCAACATCGGAAAAAACCTGTGTCGTCACAGTGGCGTCTTGATTTGGCGCAATGTTGAAATAATAGGGCACAGCAAGAGAAGCCCCGTTCGCTGAACTAAATTTGATATCCGGGACCAAAATCCCGCTGCGATTTTCGTTGCTTACCGGATGTGACAGGCCAGGAAGCGGTATAACGGGCAGTCCGAAAATCTCAATCCGCGCGCCTTCGTAGCTAACCCGCTTTTTTATCGGATCATATTTTACTTTCACCGCCTTGATCTGCCAGCTTGGGTCTTTCGGGCAGCCATCTTCGCTTGTAACCGCGCAAGCCGTGTAGGCCGCATTGTCGAGCGCAAGAGAACCATCCGCAAAGCGCTCGCCTTTGCGTGCAGCAAGACGGCTGCCATCCTCCAGAACAAGCAGAAGATTATCGACGACACCGTCGCGTAGCGTGTCGGTTAGCGTAATATTGTCGCCATATGCGACATCACCTTCCGGACTGATGGTTCTGACATTGCCCGCCGCCGTAACCGCTCCGGTTTTGCGGTTCCAGACAACTTGATCAGCCCGTAGCGTATAACCCTCGCGGTCAAGCTTCACACTGCCATTGGCGGTAACGATATCGTTTTCAAAATCATAATCCAGCGTATCCGCGCTGAATTCGATCTCGTCTTTTTTCTCGATCGCTGGATCGGCAATATCTTGCGCCGATGTCGCATTGCCGGTTGAGGGCAGGGCAATTGTTGCAGCCAAAGCCATCAGAGCGATTGAAGATTTCATCGACTGGCTTAACCTACCTTTTGGCCCCAACGTAAAACAATATCGACCCCTTTGTCGGCTGGTTGATATCGACTGCCGTCCGCTATTGCACTAGAATAACGCGGCTGCAAATTTTCTTTGGCACAAATAGATGAACAGAGGATGGATAGAAGCATTGGCAGCTATAAGATGATTGCAAAAAACTGACCGATCTTTAAGGGATTAGCCAAGATTTAAGACAGGCCTATCCGTAATGTGCCGCTCCAATCAAAAATCAAAAGGACTCGTTTTTCATGAATATTAAATTTGCCAGCAAACGGCCCGCTAAAATCGATGCCATAGCTTACGCCATTAAAAAAGATGGTCTTGATGATGCGGATATTAGATTGGAGCAATCGGAATTGATTCGGACAGCGGCCAAAGCGGCGCGCTTTGAAGGCAAGGCCGGTGAGATTTTCGAGACATTCGTCAGCGAATCTGGTGAAACTTTGCGTGTCATTTTGGCCGGCACTGGCAAGGGCAAGTCTGCGAATTTGGAAGCGGCAGGTGGCGCAACCGTGGCAAAGATTTTGACATCCGGTGCCAGGCATCTGGCCATTGACCCGCTGGATCTGAATAAGGACGATCTGGCACGTTTCATGTTTGGTGCAAAACTGCGCAGTTGGCGGATTGACAAATATCGCACCACCATGCCGGAGAATACCAAACCGACGTTGGAAACTATCACCGTGCTGGATACGGATATGGAGTCGGCCAAGGCCTGGACGGATCTTGCTGCTGTTGCGGAAGGCGTTTCGCTTACCCGCGAATTGGTTTCCGAACCTGCTAATGTCATCTATCCCGAAAGCTTTGTAGCGCGTTGCGAGGAACTCAAAGATCTGGGCGTTGAATTTCAGGTTCTTGGTCAGGAAGAAATGGAAAAGCTCGGCATGGGCGCGCTGCTTGGTGTTTCGCAGGGATCCGTAAGGCCACCGCGGCTTCTTGCGATGCGCTGGGACGGGACCGATGGCAAGCAGAAGACACCATTGGCGCTCGTCGGCAAAGGCGTAACTTTTGATACTGGCGGAATTTCGCTGAAGCCGGGCCCGGGAATGGGCGATATGAAATTTGATATGGGCGGTGCTGGCGCTGTTGCTGGTACCATGAAAGCGCTCGCCAGCCGCAAGGCAAAGGCGCATGTTGTGGGCGTTTGCGGTCTCGTCGAGAATATGCCTGATGGTAATGCGCAGCGTCCAGGCGATATTGTTACAAGCATGAGCGGACAAACGATTGAGGTTTTGAACACCGACGCTGAAGGCCGCCTCGTTCTTTGTGATGCGCTCCACTGGACACAGGAAATATATAAGCCGGAGGTTGTGATCAATCTCGCAACATTGACCGGCGCTATTATTATTTCGCTGGGTGACCAGCATGCCGGTTGCTTCTGCAATGACGATGACTTGGCTGAAGATTTGCTCGAAGCGGGCAAAAAATCAGGTGATCCGCTATGGCGTTTCCCGCTTAGCTCAGCCTATGACAAGATGATCAATTCTCCCATCGCCGATATGCAAAATATTGGTGGCAAGGGTGCCGGATCGATTACCGCAGCCCAGTTTCTCAAGCGGTTTATCAAAGACGGTGTGAAATGGTCTCATCTCGATATTGCTGGCATGGTGTGGGCGGATAAGGCTGGGCCCTTGTGGGACAAAGGAGCGACAGGCTTTGGTGTGCGGTTGCTCAACCAGTATATTATTGACCATCACGAACAATAAAGCGGATTGATCGTTGCAGGTCGATTTTTATCATTTGACCCGCGATCCGGCGGATAGACTATTGCCAATGATCGCGCAAAAGACGCTGGACGGTGACTCGCGACTGCTCGTGGTGTCGGCGGACTTCGATCAGATTGAAAAAATCAGTGCGGCGCTTTGGCAATCGAAGCCGGAGAGTTTTCTGGCGCATGGTCTTGCCGGTAGCGAAGAGGAAAGCGCGCAACCGATATTGATTTCTGATGATTGTGCAGCGGCTAACGGGGCCACTTACATCGCGTTGGCGGACGGCATATGGCGCGATGAAGCATTGGCATTTGAACGGGTGTTCTATCTCTTCACGCCAGATCATATAGACAACGCTCGAACGGCATGGCGCAATCTGACAACCAATGACGATGCTACGCCGCGCTACTGGAAACAAGATGGTGGTCGCTGGGTCGAAGGCCCCTGAGTTTTCGCCGTTTCAATTATGATATTATCCTAGATTTGCTCTTTTCCGCTTTTGCAGATAATTCTGTTCACCGGTCGCGCCATAGCTTGATGGAGCCTTTCGCATGCGCAAATATCTTATCCTACCCCTCGCACTCCTCGCCGTTTCTTGCGGCAGTAATGACGATGAGGTCGCTTCCGGCACCTTTGACGACGGTGATGGCGGCAAAGCCAGCTATTCGGTCAAAGGCGATGATGGCGATAGCGAAGTCACCATTAAAACCGACAAAGGCGAAGTCCGCATTTCCGGCGGCGAGAAAGCCAGGGGTTCGCTTCCCATGGGCCTCAAGCTATATCCGGGCGCAGAAATTCAAAGCAGCATGACGGGTTCAGGCGAAGGGTCTACCGGCGCGATGCTCACGTTCAAAACCGATGCCGACAAAGACAAAGTGATCGATTTTTACAAGGATCAGGTCAAATCCAAAGGTCTTGAGGTCAAAGCCGAGGTCAACACCGGCGCAATGAAGATGATTAGCGCAGCCAACAAGGATAGGGAGAGCGGAGTCAATGTGTCAGCCACCGACGATGGCAGCGGCGGCACACAGGTGACGGTGATTGCTGGCGGGAACGGCTGAGACCACCAAAAAACTTGCGGCAATGCAATGCACTCGCTAAGGGCGGCGCAACTCAATTTTATCCCCTTATTCACGGAGCAATATCATGGCCGGTACACGGACATTTTCGATCATTAAACCAGACGCAACCCGCCGCAATCTGACCGGCGCGATCACCGCCAAGCTTGAAGAAGCGGGTCTGCGTGTAATTGCTTCCAAGCGCATTCATATGACCCGCGATCAGGCGGAAGGCTTTTACGCCGTTCATAAAGAACGTCCTTTCTTTGGCGAACTGGTTGACTTCATGATCAGCGGACCGGTTGTTGTTCAGGTACTCGAAGGCGAAAATGCGATGCAGCGTAACCGTGACATCATGGGCGCGACCAATCCAAAGGATGCTGCGCCAGGCACGATCCGCGCCGAATTCGCCGAAAGCATTGAAGCAAATAGCGTCCACGGTTCGGACAGCGATGAAAATGCCGAAATCGAAATTGCGCATTTCTTTAGCAAAGACGAGATCGTCGGGTAAGCAATCCGCGCCGCCCCGGCTTAAGTCGGGGGGATGATTCCAGTCAACTTGTGACCGCCGCGCTGCTGGCTTCGCTGGCGCGTTCCCAGTCATGGACCGCTTCGCGGCGGACGATAATCCAGCTTCCTTCGCGTTTTTTTAGCGTATCGCAATAGCGCCCGGCTACGATCCAGTCGGTTGCTTTGCCTTGTGTTTCACAGGCTGCAAAATCCGGGTTTCCCGGTTCGATGTAGTGATAGGCGACAAAATTGGCCTCGGTTTCTGCGGTTTGTCCATCTTCCGACAGGTTAATGTGAACATTTGAAATCGAATGATGCGTGCCGGGAATGCACTTTAATACGTCGCTGGCAAAGCCGATAAATTCATCCGGCGGCCCGCTATAGTCGCCATGCTTATGCACATGATCGTCAGCAAAGCACGAGCGGACCAGCGCCCAGTCGCGCCGGTCGATGCCCTTGCAATAGCGGTGCAGCACATCGCGGATTTCTTCGCGTGCCGATAGCGCTTCCAGTGTATACATTCTCCACTCCCTCTTTTTGCCAGTGTCATTCTTTCGAAGCGAGACTAGCTTCTTCATCAGGACATCGACCGGAAGGATAAGCATGGGCAGGCTCGAAGGCAAAGTGGCAATAATAACAGGTGCAGCCAAGGGGCTGGGTGAGGCCGATGCGCGGATGTTTGCCCGAGAAGGGGCGACTGTAATACTTACGGATATGGACGAAGATAATGGAAACCGTGTCGCGGCTGAAATCGGTGATGCAGCAGAGTTCCATGTCCAGGATGTGCGCGATGAGCAGGGCTGGGAAGATCTGATCGCCGATGTGGTCACGCGCCATGGCAAACTGGATGTGCTGGTCAACAATGCCGGTGTCGTCGAGCCCGGCACTATTGAGTCGCAAACCGCTGAAGAATGGCGCTTCGTCATGGCGGTGAGCGCCGATGGCACATTCTTTGGCTGCAAATATGCGGTTCCAGCAATGAAAGCATCGGGCGGCGGGTCGATTATCAACATGGCCTCCATCGCTTCGGTGCAGGGCGAACCGGTGGTGGTCGCCTATGCCGCAGCAAAAGGCGCGGTGGAAAGCCTGACCCGCAGCGTTGCGGTCCACAGTGCGAATAATGGTTATAATATCCGCTGCAACAGCGTCCATCCGGCGGGAATTTTGACGCCGATGGTAGAACAAATTGGCCCGAAGATGATGGGCCGCGACGACCTGCGGCCCAATAGCGAAGGGCCAGCAGCAAGCGCTTTGGGCGAACCGGATGATATCGCCAACACCGTGCTTTTCCTCGCGTCGGACGAAAGCAAATTCATCAACGGCGCGGCGATCCGGGTGGATAATGCCAAGTCGGTCGTTGAGGGCGTCGTGGCCTGATTTTGCTCGCTCACGCTCGCTGCGCGTCCACATCCGTGGCTGGTGCCGAAGCAAAGGCGAATGCTTTTGCGCATCAAAAAGGCGCGTAATAAAATTACAAAGTTTAGGAAAGTAAGTCCTGTTCGTGCGCGCGCCCGCGCCCGCGCGTAGCAAGAAGCGTTCCCAACATCGCGTAAGCCACAGAATTAAAGGGGTGTCCGCCATTGCCACGCTGCGCTCCGCTCCTCGCAACGACGTTCTTGGTTCGAAGGAAAATGTCACTGGCCTAAACCGGATCGTCATTGTCATCGGCTGCCATATCACCATCATCGCCAAACCCCGTGCGCACTTCCGGTTTGATCGCGTCCAGCAGCGCTGGCATCCGGTTGCGCGAGATGGCCATCGGGTCAATCTGCACCCCGCCAATCTGCACGCCGGAAAGATTGCCATAGCGCAGCGCATCGCTGTGGCTGAGCAGGAACATCAGCAGCTTGTCCGAATAACGCCGTTTGGTAGAAACCACCTCGCCATCCTTGATCGTCTCTTCGCACACCCCATTGAGCGCACGATCAAAAGCAACCGAGGTCAGCCGCGTACTCGCCAAGCGCAGCGCATCATTCCACGCATTAAGAAAATTATCAGCCTCGGGCTTCAACCGGAAGCGATAGGCGGACTGCGCCGACATTCCTGCCTGCCGACTGGCGTGGTCGACACATCCGGTTTCCGATAAAGTTTCCAGAAAACGCCTTTGCCTGTTGGCGGTCCAGCCATCATGGCGGCCATTGGTGGGAACGGGTTCGTAGTCGGGTATAGCTCCGGCTGCTGCGGGTTGATTCATATGAGGTTCCACATTAGGTTAGTATTTGATTGTATAATAACCGATATGGTAAAATGTAGGAAAGGAGAGATTTACATGGCGCGGTGACAGGGTTTGCCATGCAAAGTTGATAGGTGGGGCATTAGGATGGCATTGGACAGCGGCTAGTGGGCGGGAAACGGAACGACAGCTTTAATATTGCCAATGACCGCTTCATCCCGAAAACAGGCTTCTCGATGTTGAAGGTTCAGAAATCACCGTAGATAATAAACGGTTGCAGGCCAGAGATTTTACTCTCATCTAGTGTCCATGAGTGTGGATGAGTATGCCAAAAAAAATGCAGGGCAAAGCAAAGAACATTTGCTTGATGTCATGGCAGGTGTCGCGAACCGGGACCGAGCGGCGCTGGCGGAACTTTACGAACTAACCTCTGCGAAACTATTTGGCATTTCGCTTCGTATCTGTGGTGATAGGTCGGCTGCGGAGGATGTCCTTCAGGAAGTGTTTATAAAAATCTGGCACCGTGCTGATCAATATCAGGCCGGGACTTATAGCCCGATTTCCTGGCTCTCGGTCATCGCTCGCAATGCCGCGATCGACTGGCGACGGAAATACGGCAACGAGCGATTTAATGAAGAAGCTGTGATTGATATCATTGCCGATGATTCGCCTTTGGGTGATGCTGTAATTGAAGAGAAACAGCAGAAGGCTCGAATCATGCACTGTCTGGAACAATTGGGTGATGAACAGAACAAGCCGATTCGATCGGCATTTTTTGGCG
This sequence comes from Parasphingorhabdus halotolerans, assembly GCF_012516475.1. Lineage (NCBI taxonomy): Bacteria > Pseudomonadati > Pseudomonadota > Alphaproteobacteria > Sphingomonadales > Sphingorhabdaceae > Parasphingorhabdus > Parasphingorhabdus halotolerans. The sequence continues at coordinate 3,228,451 of NZ_CP051217.1, forward strand.
GGTTCACCTATGACGAACTTGCCAAGCAGAATGGTGTCCCGCTCAGCACGATGAAGAGCCGCATCAGACGAGGATTGATGAACCTAAAAAAGTGCCTTGAAGATGATTGATCTGCCAAAAGATCTTGATGATCGCGATCTGCTCGCGGCGGAACTGGTGCTTGGACTGATTGAAGGCGATGACTTGGCGGAAACATTGCGTTTACGTCTTTCTGATCGTGCGTTTGCACAGACAGTCGAGAAATGGGAAGCGCATCTGGCACCGCTGTTTGACCATGTTCCCGAGCAGCAGGCTCCAGATCGAATTTTGCAAGCAATCGAAGCGCGGCTTGATGTGAGACGTGATGGAAGCGATCAGAGCGATGCCACAGACGAAGTCGTCGATCATTCGCTTATTGACCGCTTGAAGCGCTGGCGTGCGGCTGCAATTGTCGGCGGCACGGTTGCCGCGTCGCTCGCCCTGGCTTTGCTGGTCAGACCTTCGCCGGTTGTCGTGACGGAAAGTCGGCCGCAACAACAGGTGGTGGCTCCGCAACTTATTGCCCAACTTACCGGCGAACAGGAAGGCCTGTCGGTCGCGACCCGGTATGATGAGGATAGTGGCCAGTTACATGTTATTATTCAGGGAATCGAACCTGGTAACGGTGCACCTGTATTATGGGTCGTTCCCGCCGATGGCACACCGCGTGCGCTCGGAGTGTTGCCAACTGATCGGGACGGCAGCCTGCAAATCGACCCCAATTATAGCGGCTTTATCGACGCCGGTTCCGTGCTCGCGATAACCATTGAAGATCCGGACGGCGCGCCTTACAAAGCACCAACTACGCCTATTATTGCTTCGGGCACACTTTCAAAAATCTAGCGAATATCTTAGGATATTTGAGATTACGGTGACAAATTGCGGCGACCGTTTACTAATTAGCGAGTAATTTGAACAGCGGCTTTTCGGTAAGTTAAATCGGCTTTGAATGTCCACAATCGGGGCGATACCTGAACGGCGGTTATCTCATTCTTGGCGTCCTTTGTTTCGCGCAGCTAATCGGTGATTTTCCGCTAATCGTTATTCCCGATTTCAAGCGGTCTCCCTTGCAGCAATAAATCCTGATATGGCATCACCATGACCCACGATCCCATACCCATGATTCAATCGATAATCGATCATCCCGAAATGAGCGATGGCGCGCCTCCGTTTACGCGTCGGATGGGTTTTGATAAATATATGCGGTTTACCCGGGTTGCTGTGGGCGAATTTGATCTGGAATGGACGGTTGAGCAGGAACTTTGCCACGTTGATGGCTTTGTTCAGGGCGGCATTACGGTGGTGGTAGCCGATGTTGCGCAAAGTTTTGCGTTCTGGTCGACCAGCACAACGCCCGAAGCCTATTCGACCACGGATTTTCACACCCGCTATTTGCGCCCGATCCGGGCTGGCAAAGTGGTGCGGGTCGAGAGCCGGGTGAACAATCGTTCGAAACGAACCGCCGCTATCGAGTCGCGGTTCATGGATAGTGAAACCGGCAAACTTCTGGCGATTGTGACCGGCGGCTGGGTGGTCGTTGAGCGCAACATCGGGTAGCATTTTCCCGTTTGGCGGGGCTGGATGATATGGGAAGGCGATAAGACCGCAAGACGTGTATTGGATCGGCCGTTGAAGCTCCTGGTAAAATTAAGCGAGCGGCATAGCTTGCCTTGTGTCTCTCTAATCGACTAAGTTGCAAGCATGTCGGAAACCGAAACCTCCCGAAGCGAAGACCCCCGTAAGATATCCGAGGTGGGATTGCCCAAGGCCGCTGTCCGCAAGCTTATCGAGAATAGCCCGATTGCTTCGGTCATCAGCAATCCGCGGTTGCCCGATAATCCGATCATTGCCTCCAACGAAGCATTTAGCGCGCTTACCGGTTATGATGCCGATTTTATTATCGGGCGGAACTGCCGGTTTCTTGCCGGAGAGGCCACCGAACCGTGGCTTACCGAAGAAATTCGCCGCGGCGTGCGCGAGCGAAAGTCCGTGCTGGTTGAAATCCTGAATTATAAAAAAGACGGCACACCGTTTCAAAATGCGGTACTGGTGGCCCCGCTGTTTGATGATGATGGCGAGCTGGAATATTTCCTTGGTTCGCAGGTGGAAATGGAGAGCGATGGCCCTAGTCTTGTTAAAGCAAGGCGAATGCGCGCGGTGTCGATCGTCAAAGATTTATCAAAACGCCAACGTGAAGTTCTGAATTTCATCGCAAAAGGCTTCCTAAACAAACAGATCGCCTACGAGCTTAATTTGAGCGAACGGACGATCAAAATGCATCGGTCGATATTGATGAAACGACTTAATGTACCCAGCGCTGCGGATATGGTGCGCATCGCGGTGGAAGCGGGGATGTAGGCATACGGTCCTAGTACCGTATGGCCGGTCTAATCTGTTTGATCTATCTATAAGAAGCATCGCGGAACAGACTTAATATCTGGGTCGCAAGCCTGATGATATTAGCGGCAATCCTCCCTCCTCCTCGCTGCTTATATTAACGTTCCGCGATGTTCTTTTTTCTAAAATTGATCAGCGATATCTATTATTTTGGTCAATCGCTTCGGCGCGACCATCCGCCAACTTTTCGCTAGCCAGTCGCCAACATGATCCCAATCGGTCCGGCCAATGTCGAGACGAATGGCGATCCAGCCGCCCTTGCCATAGAATTTAGGGAGATAATATAGCTCGGGATCGGCTTCCAGAAGGGCCGATTGCTCATCAAAGCCGGTTGTTTTGACAAGCAACCCAACGCTGGCCTCGCCGTGCAGTTTTTGGGTGAAATAGGCAAAATATTTGCCGGTTTTTTCGCTACCGACGCGCCAGCCCGGCGACCCGAAACTCATCCGCTCATGGGTTTCTGTCAACGCCAGTGCCCGCCGGCGCACTTGCTCCAGTATCCAGTCGGGATCGGCTTCCCGCGTTACATATTTCGCCAGCGTATTGGGATAAAGCTGGTGTTCCGCAATTAATACCCGGCTGGCAAGACGGTCGGCGTTATCCCCCGGCAATATCGCGACTTCGGTTTGCGCCAGCACCGGTCCATCGTCCAGTTCCGGTGTGACCAGATGGACGCTGCATCCTGCGACTTTATCGCCTGCCTCTATCGCCCGCGCGTAGGTGTCGAGACCTTTGTATTTGGGCAGCAAGCTAGGATGAATATTGAGCATCCGATCCTGCCATTTGGAGACAAACGCATCGCTGAGAATACGCATATAACCGGCGAGCACGATATATTCCGCGCCGGAGTTAATCACCGCCTGGTGCATGATCTCGTCATGATCTTCGCGAGACAGGCCCTTGTGAGGATGAGAAAAAGTCGCGATATCTTCTGCCTCGGCAAGTTCCAGACCCCGCGCGCTGGCAGCATTGGACGCCACCAGAACGACTTCATAGGGGCAGCTTTCGGCCTTGGCCGCATAAATCAAAGCCGCCATGTTGGAACCGCGCCCTGAGATCAGGATGGCGATTTTGGCTTTGGGCGTCATCCGATGCTAGCCGTCATGCGTCGCGGTCCAGTCGCTCATCGCCGACCAGGTATCGGCATTGCCTGAAACGGTACAGCCTTTCGCGCCCTCACGAATGTCGCCAATCTGATAGACCGTTTCTCCAGAGTCTTCCAGATCGGCTTTAACCAACGCAGCTTCATCGGGTGATACTGCAAGTACCATACCGATGCCGCAGTTAAACGTGCGCGCCATTTCTTCCGGCTCGATATTACCCTGCGCCTGGAGAAAGGCCATCAGGCGTGGTTGCTCCCAACTTCCTGCATCAACATGGGCATGAACGCCTTCGGGCAAGACGCGCGGGATATTCTCCAGCAGTCCGCCGCCGGTAATATGGGCAAGCGCTTTAATCCGACCGGACTGCATGAGCGGCAGCAGCGATTTCACATAGATTCGCGTCGGCGCAATCAAGGCTTCAATCAAAAGAATTTCCGGATCAAAAAGGGCAGGGCGATTGAGTTTCCAGTCTTTATCTTCTGCCAGACGCCGGACCAGCGAGTAGCCGTTGGAATGAATGCCTGAGGAGGCAAGGCCAAGCAGAACATCGCCTGCTTCCAGCTTTGCGCCCGTCACCGCTTTTTCGCGCTCTACTGCGCCGACGCAAAAACCCGCCAGATCATAATCACCTTCAGCATACATGCCCGGCATTTCCGCTGTTTCGCCGCCAATCAACGCGCAGCCGGACATTTTGCAGCCTTCGGCTATGCCCGCAACGACCCGCTCGGCCACGCCATTTTCGAGTTTTCCAGTCGCAAAATAATCAAGGAAAAATAATGGCTCCGCGCCCTGCACGATCAGATCATTGACGCACATGGCGACCAGATCGATACCCACGCTGTCATGGCGGTCATGGTCGATCGCCAGCTTGAGTTTTGTTCCCACGCCGTCATTGGCAGCAACTAACAGAGGATCATCATAACCGGCTGCCTTTAAATCAAAAAACCCGCCAAATCCGCCGAGTTCAGCATTAGCACCAGCACGCGCCGTTGCTTTGGCCAAGGGCGCTATTGCTTTGACCAATGCGTTACCTGCCTCAATCGAAACACCGGCTTTCGCATAAGTGTACGATTCGGGCTCATTTTTCTTTTCACTCATAAAATAGGCGATTAGACAACTCACGGGTGGATTTCCACGTCATAATCGTCAAAAGAGCGCAAATGAAATTTTTGGCCAATTTAAAAATCCGGATTGTAGCGATATTTGCAGTGCTCGCCGTAGCGGCAGGCGCGGTGGTCTATGCCCAGTTGGAAGGCGGAGAACGCGGCGTTGCACCACTTGCGAGCTCCGGTGATTTTGAAATCATGGGCGTTGAAGTGGATGTGCAGGGCGATGATGCCTTTGACGCCCGAAAAAAAGGTTGGGAAGAAGCGCAGAGAAAAGCGTGGATCATGCTTTACGCGCGAACCCAAGGCGGAAAAACCACCGGATTGCCGGATAGCGCGCTGAACAATATGGTTTCTGCGATCATCGTGGAAAAAGAACAAATTGGCCCTAAACGCTATATTGCCACGCTCGGCGTGATGTTCGACCGTGCACGCGCCGGTTCCATATTGGGCGTCGGCGGACGCCGCCTGCGTTCACCGCCACTTTTGGTCCTGCCGATCATGTGGAGTGGCGGGTCCCCGCAAGTTTTCGAGAATAAAACCGAGTGGCAAAAAGCTTGGGCGCGCTTTCGTGCAGGCGACAGCGCGATTGATTATGTGCGTCCCTATGGCTCGGACAGCGAATCGCTGGTTTTGACCGCTGGTCAGGCTGACCGCAGGGACAGGCGCTGGTGGCGCACGATACTGGATCAATTCGGGGCGGCCGATGTGATTGTTCCGATTGTGCGTCTGCAACGCGAATATCCGGGCGGCCCGGTGACCGGAAAATTCACCGCGCGCTATGGGCCCGACAATAAATTTATCGACAGTTTTACGCTAAAAGTAAAATCCAGCGATGCTATCCCCGAGATGATGGATCAGGCGATTGTGCGGTTGGACAGAGTTTATACCAGCGCCTTGTCGCGGGGTGTTTTGAAAACAGACCGGTCATTGATTATTGAAGACCCGCTCGATCTTGAAGCGCTGGAACAGCAGATTGAAGCAGAAATTGCTACCGAAGCACCAAGCCCGGCAGCAGGGGCCAGTGACACAAGGCAGTCGTCTGATGGCGTCAGCGATGGCGGCGAAGTTGCGCCCTCCAGTGCCGGTGCGATAACAGTGTCTGTACAGTTTAATACTCCAGACGTCGGGGCTGTTGGACGCGGCGAATCATCGGTGCGTTCTGTCCCGGGCGTTTCTTCAGCATCTACCTCCAGCTTGGCGCTGGGCGGTGTTTCGGTAATGCGCGTGAACTACAATGGTGATTTGGCAACGCTCGCTGCGGCGCTGCGTTCACGTGGTTGGCAGGTGCAGCAAGGCGCCGGTGCTTTGCGAATTACGCGCGGTGGCGGTTCAACGCCGGCCAATCCACCAGCAGGAAGCGATAATTCCGGGAGTGGCGATCCCCAACAGTGAGCCAGATAGCGCTTCCTCTGGATACAACCCCGAAGGCGGAGAATAGCGGCTTTCTAGTTACCGCTGCGAATATCGCGGTTTGCAATCAACTGGAAAACTGGCAAGCTTGGCCACATATGACGGCGATTTTGGTCGGACCGCAGTCTTCTGGTAAATCTGCTATTCTTGAGAGCTTTTCCAACGACAGCGGCGGATACATAATGGATGATGCTGACTCGAGGGAAGATGAAGTTATTTTCCATCTGTGGAATCGCGCGCGCGAGGAGCATAAGCCGCTATTGCTGACTTCGCGAATGCCTGTTTCTGAATGGGGCATCGTACTCCCCGATTTAAAATCACGTCTGGCTTCTTCGCTTTTGCTGGAGTTGGGGCCGCCGGATGAAGAAATGATAGCGGGCCTGATGCAGCAATATTTTGTCCGGCGCGGGCTTTCGATCTCCGAGGACGCGCTGGCTTATCTGGCCAAGAGAATGCAACGCAGTTACCGATTTGTTGAACTTTTGGCCGCTAAAATGGATAATATTGCTATAGAGCAGAAAAAACCCGTAACGCTGGCGGTGGCACGGGCTGCACTCGCGGAACAACAATCCGGCGAAGGACCGGACATTTGAGAGAATCCTATGGATAATCTGGCATCAGAAAGAAACAGTCTTGCTGACAATGAGGGCGGGAATGGCGTGCCGTTTCTTGGTGATGCGCAATTGGCAGACGGGTCGGAACGCTATTTTAATCGTGAACTGAGTTGGCTCGGCTTTAACGAGCGGGTGATTGAAGAGGCTCAGAATAGCTCGCACCCGCTGCTTGAGCGCCTGCGTTTTCTCTCAATCTCGGGCAATAATCTCGATGAGTTTTTCATGGTTCGCTTTGCCGGACTGGTCGGTCAATATCGGCAGAATATCGAGGAGCGTTCAGCGGATGGATTAACTGCGGTGCAGCAGTTGCAAGCAATCGCAACACAGGCCGATAAATTATTGAATAATCAGCAGAAAGTCTGGAATGAGCTGACCGGACTATTGGCGAAAGAAGATATTTTTGTTCAGTCGGTTGATGTGCTTGATGAAACCGATCGAACCTGGCTTCGTCGCCACTTTATTGACCAGATTTTTCCAGTCCTGACGCCGCAAGCTTTAGACCCGGCCCACCCGTTCCCGTTTATTCCAAACAAGGGACTCAGTCTGGTTTTCGATCTTGTTCGCAAATCCGACAAGCGCGGTATCAGAGAATTGGTGATGATCCCGTCCGGATTGCCGCGCTTCATCAGAATGCCCGGCGACATTGCGACATATGTATCTGTCGAGTCGGTCATTCGATATCATTCCGATTTGCTGTTCCCCGGCTATGAAGTTTCCAGCGGCGGGCTGTTCCGGATCATTCGAGATAGTGATATTGAAGTCGAGGAAGAGGCAGAAGACCTCGTACGCTACTTCCGTAGTGCGATAAAACGCCGCCGTCGGGGCGATGTAATCAGGCTGGAAATCGGACCGGATTTATCGGAACCCGTCACTACGATGTTACGGGAGCATTTGCTTGATGCGGGAACTGCGGAAAGCCGGATTGATGGTCTGGTTGGCCTGGGTGATCTTGAGCGGCTGGTTGAGGAAGATCGCCCCGATCTCAAATTCGTCCCCTATAGTCCGCGCTTTCCGGAACGGATCAGGGAACATGGAGGTGATTGTTTTGCAGCGATCCGCGACAAGGACATATTGGTGCATCACCCTTATGAATCCTTTGAAGTGGTTATCGAATTTTTGCGGCAGGCGGCTGCAGACCCTGATGTGGTGGCGATCAAACAAACGCTCTATCGCGCTGGCAAGCAATCAGCGGTTATCCGTGCGCTGATTGATGCGGCGGAAGCGGGTAAATCGGTTACCGCCATCGTCGAGTTAAAGGCACGATTTGACGAAGAACAAAATTTGGTGTGGGCCAGCGAGTTGGAGCGTGCAGGCGTGCAGGTGGTCTATGGCTTTATCGAATGGAAAACCCATGCCAAAATATCGATGGTCGTGCGCAAGGAAGCGGAAGGATATCGCACCTACTGCCACTTTGGCACCGGCAATTATCACCCGATTACCGCGAAAATTTATACCGATCTGAGCTTCTTTACTGCGGACCCGAAAGCGGCCCGCGATGCGGCGCAGTTATTCAATTATATCACCGGTTATGTCGAGCCGGAAAAGCTCGAGATGATTTCGATGTCACCGCGTTATTTGCGCAACGATATTATGGCGTTGATTGATCAGGAAATTGCCAGCGAACGGGCCGGCAAACCCGGAATGATCTGGGCAAAAATGAACTCGCTGGTTGATCCGGCCTTGATCGAAAAGCTTTATGCGGCGAGCGATGCCGGTGTCGAGATTGATTTGGTAATTCGTGGAATATGTTGCTTGCGGCCCGGCGTTCCGGGCATGTCTGATAACATCCGGGTAAAGTCAGTGGTCGGGCGTTTCCTCGAGCACAGTAGAATTTGGGCTTTTGGCAATGGCCGGGATTTGCCTAATGACGGCGCGAAGCTCTATATTTCATCGGCGGACTGGATGCCGCGCAATCTGGATCGGCGGGTTGAATATATGATGCCGATCGAGAATAAAACCGTCCATGACCAAATTCTCGATCAGGTGATGGTCGCCAATCTCATCGATGACGAACAGAGCTGGGAGCTTAATTCTGATGGCAGTTACACGCGCGTGGTGCCTTCGGATAACCCGTTTAATCTGCACCGCTATTTTATGACCAATCCCTCTCTTTCCGGGCGAGGCAAGGCGCTCAAGAAGAGCAACGCGGTTCCGCGTCTCAGCTTGCGTCGCCGCAAGAAAAAGGTCTGACGGCATTTTGATGGAGCACCGCGCCAGAGATTTGATCGCACATCAAACGCCTTACGTTAACCGGCGCACCGCGATCATTGATATCGGATCCAATTCAATCCGGCTGGTGGTTTATCAGGGACCTGCGCGCGTACCGGCCATATTATTCAATGAAAAAGTTATGGCGGGTCTGGGCAGGAATCTCGCCACGACCGGAGATATTGCAGAAGACTCCATGGCTTTGGCGATTGGCGCGTTGAAAAGATTTTGCCGTCTTTGCGCCGAAATGCAGGTGGAAGAAACAATTGCGTTTGCAACAGCTGCCGTGCGCGATGCAACCAATGGCAAGGAGCTTTTGAAAGCCGCCAAAAAAGTCGGGTTTGAAACGCTGGTACTCCAAGGGGAAGAAGAGGCTGAATTGGCAGGGCTGGGTGTTTTGTCCGGAATTCCTGGCGCGAACGGTATCGTTGGGGATCTTGGCGGCGGCAGCCTTGAGCTTGCAATGGTAAAAGATGGCATAGTTCTTGAAAAGCACAGCTTTCCGCTTGGTGTTCTACGTGTTGCTGATTTGCGCGCAAAAGGCAAAGACAAGCTCAAGCGACAAGTGCGGAAAATGCTGAAGAAGACCGGATGGGACTCGGCAGAGAAGGGGCTTCCCTTTTATCTCGTCGGCGGTTCGTGGCGATCACTGGCCCGGCTCGATATGCACACAAGCGGTTACCCGCTGCCCGTCATCCATCATTATGAAATGCAACCGCATCGCGCGCGGCGACTGGTAAGCAAGCTGGCACGGCTCGACAAGGCCAAGTTGAAGGCTGTGCCAGGGCTTTCCACATCGCGTATCCCGACGCTTGACGATGCCGCCTGGTTGCTCGCATTCATTGTGCGATATCTTGATAGCAGCGAGATGATCGTATCGGCCTATGGCGTGCGCGAAGGCATGTTGTTTCATAAAATCAGCGAAGCGGAAGCCAAGCGCGACCCTCTTTTGCTGGCGACAGAAGATTCAGGCGCTGCGCAGGCGCGCTTTCCGGCCAATAGCAAATTGCTGGGTAAATGGATTGCGGATATTTTCTCGGATGACCCGCCAGAATGGCACCGGATCCGACAGGCTGCGTGCAATCTTGGCGACGTCGCATGGCGCGCGAACCCCAATTTCAGGGCTGAACGTGGACTGGAAATTGGTTTGCACGGAAACTGGGTTGGCATAACCGGTCCCGAACGCGAGATGCTCGGGCAAGCGCTTTTTACCAGCTTTGGCGGTGGAACCAGTGTATTCCCGGGCGGCGGAAAACTCGCGAGTGAAGAAGCGACACGGCGCGCAATATGCTGGGGGATGGCCATGCGTTTGGCCCAGCGGCTCAGCGGCGGCACACGCAATCCGCTGGAGCACACCCGCTTGCGTCGGGTTGGTAGAAAATTGGAGCTAAGCTTGGCCAAGGAGCTTGTTGAGCTTTATGGCGATTCGGTGGCGAAGAGACACGCACAACTCGCCAGTTATCTTGATTTGGAAGCGGTGATGGTGACTACAAAATAGCCGGCTACTTGGGTTTGACCTTAATCGTCCTCGTTTTCAACTTCCGGTTGGTGGGTCATTTTTAGCTTACCGTCCATAACGGTGAAACTCACCCGCCCCTCAATGAGATCAATAGCATCGCGGCCAAATTCATCCAGCCGCCAGCCTTCCAGAAGCTGAACGCCATCACGCTCGCCAGCGACGATACGGTCAAGGTCATCGGCCCGTGCCAATAGTTTTGATGCCACATTCAGCTCCGCAGACCGTATTTTGAGCAGCAGCTTGAGTAAATCTGCAACCAGTGCACTTGCTTTGCCGGATTTGGGGCGACGATCATTTCTGGAGGGTAGTTCGCTCCGGTCCAATGGTTTGGCGCCAGCCAGCGTCTCCATTAGCCGCTCGCCAATATCATTGCTCTTCCAGCCATTGGATAGTCCGCGTACCTGACCCAATTTTGCCTGATCTTTAGGGGGATGAGCAGCGATATCCGCGAGTGTTTCATCGCGCATTATCCGGCCGCGCGGGAGATCCTTCGATTGCGCTTCTTGCTCGCGCCAGGATGCCAGGGCCTTGAGTCGCCCGAGCACTTCCAGATTGCGGCCCTGTGATTTCACCCGCCGCCAGGCGATTTCAGGATCGTTAACATAATTATCCGGATCGGCGAGCTTTTCCATCTCCGCATTAATCCACATGCCCCGCCCGGTTTCTTTGAGTTTTTCGAGCATCATCGGAAAAATCTCGGCCAGATGGGTGACATCGCCAATCGCATATTTTATCTGGCGCGCATCCAATGGTCGCCGCGACCAGTCAGTAAAGCGCGCGCCTTTATCGAGGGTGATGCCAAGCCAGCTATCGACGAGATTGGCATAGCCAATCTGTTCGCTGGGGCCGAGCGCCATGGCGGCGATTTGGGTATCGAAAATCGGATGCGGCGTCTTGCCGGTCATATTGTGGATGATCTCGACGTCTTGCCCGCCGGCGTGGAAGATTTTGAGAACATCTTCATTATTGACCAGCAAATCAAGCAACGGCTGGAGATCAAGGCCCTTCGCCAGCGGGTCGATTGCTGCCGCTTCCTTGCCGTCGGAAATCTGGATCAGGCAGAGGATCGGCCAATAGGTATTTTCCCGCATGAATTCTGTGTCAACCGCGACAAAATCGGCTTTGCTAAAGCGTTCGCAAATGTCGGCTATGTCCTGACTTTCGGTCAGTAAGGGATGAATGTGCATTTTTATCCTATACATCGGGCGGCTCACCTCGCAAACATTTCATGGGCGCGTCATCGATTTCGATTCAAAGTGGGGAAAAAGCATGGTATTTTGGACACTGGTTCTGGCAGTGGTTCTCGCCATCTTGTTGATAGGCCAGATAATGGCAACGTGGGGCGATGCCTATCTGGCAATCGCTGACCCAAGACCAATTGGCGGAAAAACAATCGAGATAACCATATTGGCCTGGGGTTTTGCGTCGCGTCGCGGGCGCTCCATCCAGGTTGATGATTGTGATGGTCTAGGGATAAATGACATGCGCTTTTTCATGACCGGAAAGGCCGTGCTGATCTGCCTGGTCACCTTCGGTTTCGTACGGACCATCAGCATAGCCTATCGCTGCTATGCCGGTGATAGCGATGTGGGGGACGCATAGTGGCAAAACTCACCCGCCTCGGGCAACAAATCTGGACCAATTATCACAAGACTGCCGCGTGTAACGTCAAGGAACGACTGGAAATCGCCAACGGTGAAGAATCCGGCGGACGCGCCTATCTGAAGAGCGTTGCCGAAACCGTGTTGGAACTTCTTAAGGAAGCGAAGCAATATAACATTCCAGTGCGTCCAATCGGCGCGGGATGGTCACCGGCGCCGATAAATATTGTCGAAGACGGCTGGCTGGTAGAAACTTTGCGGCTCAACAGGACGTTTAAACTGGACGCGGATGCCGTGCACCCGGATTGCGAGATACCGCCGGAGGCGCTGCTACTCGTGCAATGCGGCGCGACGGTTGATGAAGTCTATGAAAGTGCTGAGCAATTGGGTCGTTCACTGCGCACCGGCGGAGCAAGCAACGGCCAGAGCTTTGCCGGCGCCTGCGCTACGGGAACCCACGGTAGTGTCTGGAAATCAGGCGGCATCCAGGATCATGTCCGGGCGGTCCAGTTGGTCACGCCGGAACGCATATTTTGGATCGCGCCGGACAAGGCGGTTCTGTCGGATGAGTTTATTACGCAAACCGGGTCGGAGATAATCCGCGATGACCGGATTTTTGCCGCCTGTCAGGTGCATGTCGGGGCGATGGGATTCATTACCGCGCTGCTGATTGAAACTGATCCTATCTATATGGTGCAGAACATCCAGAAAGCGACCAAGATTGAGCGCGAGCATATTGATTGGCTCTGCCGGGGCGAGTTCACGAAATTTTCACGCGAATTCGGGTTGAATGAAGAGCCCTATTTTCAGCAAATCATCCTCAATCCCTTTGATCCATTTGGGAAAAATGCTTTGTTGCGGTTTCTGTACAAGCGGCCATTCAACCCTGACATTAAACCGCCAACACCATCGCAAATGGGCGCGGGCTATGATGCACTGACATTGCTCGGTAATCTGATGGCGGAAAGCGAGTTCTTTAAGGCCGAGATATTGCAGGTCGCGATGGAGCGCGGATATCCTAAAGATCAGGATGTGGATGATCCGGAACGCATAGCGACGTGGGGCAATACAACCGAAGAACATACACCAATCGCCAATCTGTTCAACGGTTCAGTGACGATCGAGCGGTCCCTTCTCAGTGAGGCTTTCGATTTGATTATCGACAGTTTCCGGAAAGGCGGCGGTGGGACGGTGGTGACGTTGCGGTTCGTTCACAAAGCCCAAGGCTTGCTGGCACCGGCGCGGTGGGAGGACAATGTTGTGATTGATTTTGACGGGCCGAATGTCGAAAGCAGCCATAGCGGGTACAAGAAAGTTGTTGAGGCGCTGGATGATGCCGGTGTCCCGTTCACGCGCCACTGGGGGAAAACCAATAATCTCGACGAACGCCGGGTGAAGCGGGATTATGAGCAGGATTATGCCAACTGGCGCTGGGCGCAGGCGCAAGTGATGCCTGATCCGGCCGAGCGGCAGGTTTTTGCCAACGATGAACTGGTGAAACTGGGTTTGATTTAATTACCACGCAGGATCGACCCCCGCTCATGCCGAGCTTGTCGCAGCATCTCGTAAACAACCACCCTTCGACGGGCTCAGGGTGAGCGGGTGGAAAGTACCGCTCTTCCTATCTCTACCCTTGACAAATGCGCGCTTCCCCTGTGTTACGCGCAGGACTTAACAATTAGATATTTTCTGAGATTTGAAGGCCCATCATGCACGCATATCGCACCCATAATTGTTCGCAGCTCCGCCAATCGGATGTTGGCCACGAAGCCCGTCTGTCTGGCTGGATCCATAACAAACGCGATCATGGCAATTTGCTGTTCGTCGATCTGCGCGATCATTTTGGTCTGACCCAGATTGTTAGCGAACAGGGTAGTGACGCGTTCAAGCTGCTCGACGGCGCGCGCAAGGAATCGGTGATTACCGTGACCGGTAAAGTGACCGCGCGGTCGGATGAAACGATCAACACCAATCTGCCAACGGGCGAAATAGAGCTGGTTGCAGATACCGTCGATATGCAAGGGCCAGCGGAGGAATTGCCGATGCCGGTGTTTGGCGAGCAGGAATATCCCGAAGATATCCGCCTGCGCTATCGCTTCCTCGATCTGCGCCGCGAAAAAGTTCATGCCAATATGATGCTGCGTTCCAAGGTCATCAGCAGCCTGCGTAATCGCATGGTGGAGCAGGGCTTTACCGAATTTCAGACACCGATCCTGACGGCTTCCTCTCCTGAAGGCGCGCGCGATTATCTGGTGCCAAGCCGTGTCCATCCGGGCAAATTCTATGCGCTGCCGCAGGCCCCGCAGATGTTCAAGCAGATGCTGATGGTCGCCGGTTTTGACCGCTATTTCCAGATTGCGCCCTGTTTCCGTGATGAAGATGCGCGGGCGGATCGCTCTCCCGGTGAGTTTTATCAGCTCGACCTGGAAATGAGCTTTGTCACGCAGGAAGATGTGTTTCAGGCGCTTGAGCCGGTTCTGGCCGGTGTGTTTGAAGAATTTGCCGATGGGCGCAGCGTGACTCCAGCCGGTGAATTTCCGCGCATTCCGTATAAAGAATCCATGCTGAAATACGGCTCGGATAAACCTGATCTGCGCAACCCGATCATCATTCAGGATGTGTCGGAGCATTTCAAAGGTTCGGGCTTCGGACTGTTTGACAAAATCACTTCAACGGGCGGAACCGTGCGGGCTTTTGTCGCGCCGGAAGCGGGCAAGAAGAGCCGCAAGTTTTTCGATGCGATGAATGATTGGGCGCGGGGCGAAGGCTTTGCGGGTCTGGGTTATATCAACATGAAGGACGGCGCGGCTGGCGGGCCGATTGCCAAGAACCACGGGGAAGAAGGCACGGCAAAGCTGCTCGCAGACCTCGGCTGTGGTCCCGATGATGGTGTGTTTTTTGCAGCGGGCAAAGAAGCGGATGCCGCGAAACTGGCCGGTGTGGCGCGGACCCGCACGGCAGTACAACTGGATCTGATCGACGAAAACGCATTCAAATTCTGCTGGGTCGTCGATTATCCGATGTTTGAATATGATGAGGAACTCAAGAAACTTGATTTCTCGCACAACCCGTTCTCGATGCCGCAGGGCGAACTGGACGCGCTGGAGAATAAAGACCCGCTCGATATTCTCGCCTGGCAATATGATATTGTCTGCAATGGCATTGAGCTCAGTTCCGGCGCGATCCGGAATCACCGGCCCGATATCATGTATAAAGCGTTTGAAATTGCCGGTTACACCAAGGAGCAGGTCGACACGGAATTTTCCGGAATGATTAACGCGCTGAAATATGGCGCGCCGCCGCATGGTGGTTCGGCTCCGGGTGTGGACCGGATCGTGATGCTGCTCGCGAACGAACCCAACATCCGCGAAGTCGTGCTGTTCCCGATGAACCAGAAAGCCGAAGACCTGATGATGAGCGCGCCAAGTGGTGTCTCGCAAAAGCAATTGCGCGAGCTGCATATTCGCGTTGTCGAGCCGCCGAAAGAAGGGTGAATATCGGGGCCACCGTTCGTCCTGAGCTTGTCGAAGGACACATGGTGCGCGAACCGGTGCTTCGACAGGCTCAGCACGAACGGAGTTTTTATGTCGCAACCTGAACAAAAGGACTTCGCGTCGCTTCAAGGCGACCTCTGCTATTTCGAATGGGGCGAGGCAGGAGAGGGGCCGTCAATCCTGTTGCTCCATGCCACGGGTTTTCACGCGCGCTGCTGGGATAAGGTGGTCGCTGCCTTTCCCAAGGAGACACACGTCGTAGCGGTCGACCAGCTTGGTCACGGCCGCAGTGCCAAACCCGAAATCACCGATTGGGCAATCATCGCCGGTGCCACAACCGAACTGGTGCAATCTCTCGGCATCAAATTTGCCGTTGCCGCAGGCCACAGCATGGGCGGGCATTGTCTGGTGCAAACCGCCGCTGCGCTTCCCGATCAGATAGCGCGGCTGGTTCTCGTTGATCCGGTGATCATGAACCGCGAGGCTTATCAAAACCCGCCGGATTACAGCGCGACAAACCATATGGTTTCAAAGCGCCGCAACAGCTGGGCAGCGCCGGACGAGATGTTTGACCGTTTCAAGGACCGCCGCCCTACAGCCTGTGGGACACTGCGGTGCTGCGCGATTATTGCGAATATGGACTGCTCGCTGATGGAGAAGGAGGCTACCAGCTTGCTTGTCCGCCGCAAACCGAGGCTTCGGTTTATGCAACAAGTGCATCGATTGATCCCTGGCCATTGATCAATACGATCGAGCAACCGGTAAAAGTGCTCCGTGCACCGCAAATCAAACAGGATGGCGTGTTCGATTTCGCCTCCTCACCGACACCGCCGGAGCTGGCCAGCAGTTTTGCAAACGGTGTGGACATCTACATTCCGGAACTGACGCATTTCATGCCGATGCAGGATCCAGAACGGATTGCGGCGTTAATTTTCGAAGACTGATAATCACGGTTAACTCGTTGGCTGTTTTCTGAATTTTCGGTTACTATCGGTCCATGACTATTGACCTGAAAGATTATGAATCCGGCACCAAATTTGACGGTGATTATGACGAATCCCTCAAGGCACTGCAGGAGCGGCTCGCGCATGTGCATTTCAAGCATATCATTCATGGCAGTCGATCAATCATTGTCTGCGAAGGCTGGGATGCGGCTGGGAAGGGCGGTTCGATTCGCCGGATGACCTCCGAATGGGATCCGCGGTATTTTGATGTCTGGCCGATCGGCGCGCCGACCAAAGAGGAAAAAGATCGCCATTTCCTGTGGCGATTCTGGCAGAAATTACCGGGCAGCCGTGAAATCGCCGTGTTTGATCGCAGCTGGTATGGTCGCGTGCTGGTCGAACGTGTGGAAGGCTTTTGTACCGATGCGGACTGGAAACGCGGATACGACGAGATCAATGAATTTGAGGCACAGCAAAAAGATGGCGGCACGAATTTGGTAAAGCTGTTTTTCCATGTGACACAGGAAGAGCAGGACGAGCGCTTCGCCCGGCGCCTCGACACCCCCCATAAAAGCTGGAAAATCACAGAAGAGGATTTCCGTAACAGAGAGAAACGTGGCGAATATCTTGATGCGATGGCGGACATGTTCAAATATACGGACACCCGCTGGGCGCCCTGGCAGGTGATCGACGGCAACGACAAGAAATCGGCCCGGATTGCGGCGATGACCCATATCGCCGATACGCTGGAAGCGGCCTTGCCGGAGGAATTGCCCGAGCTTGATCCGGAGATTCTGAAGCAGGCGAAAAAGGCATTTGGTTATAAGGCAAAAGATTAGGGATCGGGCGTTGCCCTGCCGGTCACTATAGGATGTGCGATAAGCTCAAAACATAATTTCGCCTGCGATATCTCATCAGGTGATAAAGAGGTTCTGGAACCTTTAGGTTCGCGTCAATCGCTGCGCCAGGTGCCAAAAAAAGCGCGCCAGCCTTTCGGCCGACGCGCTCAATATTCAAGTTGTGGCCTTTCTAGAAGCGGAAGCCGATTCCAGCCATGATCTGGTGGCGATCGAGATCGACACCAATTTCATTATTTCCATTGAACAATGTGTCGTTGAATTTCAGCGAGCTATAGTTGGAATAGCGGTATTCCAGTTTCACGAAACCGCTGGAACCAATTCCGGCAAGTCCGAGTCCGATCAACTGCTCGACGCCTGCGCCGATACGATAACCGTCGACCTGCTGGCTATCATCAAAATTGAAGTTCACGCCGTCGGCCGCAAGATTGTCCTGAAAACGCGATTCCACTGCGGTGTTGGTATAACCACCTTTGGCATAGAGCAGCGTGGTAGGCGCAACCTGGGCACCGATGCGGGCACCAACATATAGATCGCGCTTCAGATTGATCCGGTAACCAAAAGGCGCAGACAGACCCTCGTCAGATTCTTGCTCGCCGGTAGAATCCATATATTCGCCTTCAATGCCGAATACGACTGGGCCAGCGTCAAAATCATAGCCGAGACCAAAGCCATAGGCCAAGCCGTCGACAGACTGGTCGATACCGTTATCCTCGAATATGCCGTCATTATTTGTGTCGATGTCCGTATCGCTGCCTGAGCGCAGCGTATCATAACCGAGAAGAATTTCGGCGCGAGGGCCTGTGAACGGGGATGTCTCCTGCGCCTGAGCGGCTGCAGGCACAATCATGCTACCGGCCAGAAGGGTCAGAATTAGGGGGACTTCATTATTAAACTCCATTTACTACTATTGGTTGTCATACTGCGACAACCGGGGGAAATGCCCGATACTTCACGGGGCTTGCTCTCCGATGAACCGCCGCAAATAACCGGCCCGTTCACGGATGAATGGTGCTAACGCGACGACCGGTACGATGGTTCCAACGGTCTGCCGCATAAAATAAGAATGTCGGGATATTCACTCGCCGTGTTACAAATTTGCACCACTTGATATCGACTGTCCTTGCCGATTTATGCGACTTAAGCGCCCTCATAGGTCAGTGGCATGAGACCCCCGCCGGCATCGCAATTTTATCTCTGTATCCAAGAATGAACGCGCGTTTTCCCTCAAACCTGCTGCCATTTGCAGCAGTCGTCTAGCATCCGCTACCCCTTATAATTCTTCCCGATATAGCGGGTCAGTGGCGTATCGGTTTGCCATTTCGGGCCGCGCGGGTTGAGTGTGTCGTAGACCACCGCATTTTCCAGCACGCGTTTGACATAGTTGCGGGTCTCGGAAATCGGGATGTCTTCAATCCATTTCACCCAGTCGATGCCGCCCATGCGCGGGTCGCCGTTGGCGCGGAGCCATTTGTTTACGTTGCCGGGGCCAGCGTTATAGGCCGCAACGGCAAGCGGGTGCGAGCCTCCATAATAGTCCAGCATACGCTCAAAATAACCGCTGCCCAGCTTGATATTATACTGCGGATCATCGGTGAGCGCCGAGATATTATAGCTGAGACCGTTTTTGCCGGCCTGTTCGCGCGCGGTGCCGGGCATCAGCTGCATCAGTCCGCGAGCGCCTGCATGGCTGATCGCGCCTTGGGCAAACTGGCTTTCCTGACGGGTAATCGCGTGGATTGTGGTCCAGCTATTCTCGTAACCGAAGGGAACCGGGAGCGTGGGAAACAACGTAGAATCATCAACGGTTTCGACCGCACCAATGCTACTGATCCCGGCAATTACGCCCATATCGCGCTGACCAATGCGGGCCGACAAATCGCTGATCAGTGCATAATCCTTGGGTGTCTTGGCATTAAAAGCCAATGCCCGATAAAAGCGAATTTGCTCTTTCCACGGCGCGCTGCGGGCTGATGATCTTGCTGCGACCACCAGCGGTTGATTGTCAAAGTCGCGTCGATCCTGATCCGTTATTTCCACCGGGTGAGTACGATTGAATTTTGGTAGTGCCCGGCCGAGCCGTTCATGGGCGAGTTGACCGTAGAAATAGGCGGGAAATTGGGCGGCTTTTTCAAAATAGGCATTTGCTTCAGAGGATTGGCCCGCTTCGGCAGCCGCGCGGCCGGCCCAATAATAGCCTTTCGAGCGGATATTGGGCGAATCGTATGAGCGCGCATAGCGGTCAAACATGCCAATCGCTTTGTCCGGCTGGCGCAGGCCATTCAATGCAGATGTTCCCGCGATCCATGCGAGATCGGAATATTTGTCGCGAACCCGGCTGTTCTCTTTGGCGATGTCGGTGGGTGTTGCGTAAGCATCATCAAGTTTTGATGCGATATTATAGGCGGTAGACCATTGATTATCGTTTTGCGCCGCCTCGGCGTTGAGCAACATGGCCTCAAACCATGTTTCGGGCATGACCGGTTTGACGCGCAGTTCCGGGCGGTTGGCGAGCAATTGCCGTGCTGAAGCGCTTTGCCCCTGGTTGCGCAAATAGCGTGCACGATCGGCAAGATAGCCAGCATCGTCGTTGGCGATCGCCCCCACGGCACTGGCCAGCGCATTGGCGCTTGGAGATTCTGTCAGCTGGGCAAGGCGGGCTTCGAAGACCGGACGGCGCGTACCGGAAGTGAAGCTGATCTGGCGCGCAGCGTCGCGGGTCGCGCGCGCCCACAGCAGCGCGTCCATCCGCGTATCATGATCATCAATGGTCAGCGCAGAGCTGAACCGGCTGATCAAGGCCGCTTCATCCTCATCGGTCAATGTCCCGCCGCGCCATGCGTTTTTGGCCCATTGGTTGGCGGTCGCGCTATCACCTTTGGCTTGCAGCGCCACGGCAAATTTCGCGGCTCCAGCGTTGGTGATTGGTTCAAAGCGGCTGAAGAAGGCAATAACCCGGTCTGGCGAGAAGCTGTTGATGTTTATCGCCTGTTCGGCATTGCGCTGCATCCGGGTGTCGTCCGGCCATCCTGGATAGGTGACGAGGAAACCGGCATAATCTTCAAACGAATAATTGTCAGAACCCGTGAGTACGCGCCAGCGCTGGAGAGCGAGCTGGGCATTGCCGCCTGTCGGATCGGATAAATCGCTTCCGCCGCTTTCTTGCCACCCGAGCTGTTCAGCCGCCATGCACGCGGCAGGGGTCAATAAAAGAGCCGCAATTGTGATGCGGGATGCGATACGCAATGACACCGAAGCGGTTGCCATATTTTGGGCCTTTGGGATAAATCTTGATACCATGCTGGACATTTTGGGGGTAGGCTCCTTATCAGGCGCTGAATGAACAACTATGTAGCTGTTCATGACTATTGTGCTTCGAAGATTGCTTTGCCAATTTCCGGCTCAAACATAAAGGTTTATTCGATGTTTTCTGGTTCAATTCCCGCTCTGGTGACTCCATTTTACGATGGATCGTTTGCGGAGAAGAAATTCCGTGCGTTGGTTGACTGGCAAATCGAGCAGGGAAGCAGTGCACTGGTGCCGTGCGGGACGACCGGCGAAGCGTCTACATTGTCCAATGCCGAGCACCACCGCGTGATTGAAGTCTGCATTGAGCAGGCCGCTGGGCGTGTGCCGGTAATTGCCGGATGTGGTTCCAATGATACGACCAACGCTTTGCTGCATTTGAATTTTTCCAAGAAATGCGGGGCAGCAGCGGGGCTGGTTGTGGCGCCATATTATAATCGCCCGAATCAGGAAGGCATCACCGCGCATTTTACCACGCTGACCGAGAAAAATGATTTGCCGCTAGTACTCTATAATGTTCCTGCCAGAACGGTGACCGATATCCAGCCGGCCACCGTCGCAGCGCTCTCCAAGATCCCGACTGTGGTGGCGATCAAGGACGCGAGCGGTCAGATAGATCGGTTTACTGATCACCGTCTGGCGTGCGCAGATGACTTTTGCCTGTTGTCCGGCGTCGATGAATTGTCGCTGGCCTCTAATGCCTCGGGCGCCTCGGGCTGTATTTCAGTGACGGCCAATGTTGCGCCAAAACTGTGCGCAGAGTTTCAGGCGGCGTGCGCAGCGGGTGACTATGCCAAGGCGCGTGAACTCAATGATGTGCTTTACCCGCTCCATAAAGCGCTATTCTCCGATGCGTCTCCCGGTCCGGTTAAATACGCCTTGTCGAGGGTGATCGAAGGCTTCCCGACAGATCTGCGTCTGCCGATGACGCCGCCATCTGAAGCCAGCCGCAAAGCTGTGGATGCGGCGCTTGAGGGCGCAGGACTGATTTGATGGTCCAAAGCTAATGGCAAAACCGCGCCCGATAGAATTTGATAAACAGAAAGTCGTCGCCGAGAACCGGCGCGCGCGCTATGATTATTTTATCGACGAGAAATTTGAAGCAGGGCTGATGCTGACGGGCACGGAGGTGAAATCGCTGCGCTTCGGGGCGGGCACGATTGCCGAAAGCTATGCCGAAGTGAAAGATGACGAGGTCTGGCTGGTCAATGCCAATATCCCTGAATGGAGCCATGGCAACCGGCACAATCATGTGCCCACACGGCCGCGCAAATTGCTGTTGAGCCGCCGCGAAATTAACAAATTCTATGGCGCTGTTATGCGCAAGGGCATGACTATTGTGCCGCTATCGATTTACTTCAATAGCAAAGGCCGGGCGAAAATAGAACTCGCGCTGGCCAAGGGCAAGAAAGCGCCGGACAAGCGCGCCACGGAGAAAGACCGGGACTGGAAACGGCAGCAAGGCCGGTTGATGCGCGAACATGGATGATCCGAAATTAGATGTTCGCGACAAGGAATTTGCTGCGAAAGCCATTGTGCGTTTTGCCCGCTGGTTTGAGAGTAAGATGCCAACGCGCGCCGGTATGGCAAAAAACAAATATTTGAAACCGATTGCCCATAGGTTTTTGCTCACGGATTTATGGCGTTTCAACCGCCGTTCGGTTCCTCGCGGCGTGGCGCTGGGTATGCTGGCCGGTTTCATCGTTCCCTTTGGCGGCCAGACATTTGTTGCGTTATTTCTGGCGTTACCAATCCGGGCCAATGTGCCGATCGCGGCGGTTACGACATTGATCACAAACCCCTTCACTTATCCATTCTGGTTTGCCATCGCCAACCAGATCGGAAAATTCGTTTTGCGGATTGATAAAATCACCGTCGATAGCGGTCTTGAAAATAAGATGGGCAGCAGTGCCGGCGAATGGATGCAATGGTTTGGTATGGAAGTCGGCGTTACCTTTTTGGGCTTTGTCGTTCTGGGAGTCGTGTTTGGAAGCGTTGGCTATGTAACAAGTTCATTCGGCTGGCGGTGGTGGATTGCCAGAAAACGCAAGGCGAGGCTCCGAAAAATGGGTATTGCTATTGCTCTCGACGAGCCAAAATGAAGACAGGTTTAATCGCTAATGGCCACTAAAGCGCGTGAAGATATATCGCTCCTGAGCCCGAGCACCAAAAAGTCGGCAACCGAAACGCGGCTGCGCGCTGCTGTTCTTGTGCTCGCCATCGCCGGTTCGCTGGGGCTATTATATTGGCAGGTAGCCAATATTGCGCTGCTCTTCGCTTTTCTCGCGCTGGCTGTCTGCTTCGGCGCGATAGTCTTCTTTCTGAAACCGCAAAGAGGCGGCACTGATGAAGATATGGCTGAAATTGCCGATTGGGCTGTTACCCGCATGGTCGCTGATCAATCGGATATTGGCCTTGCGATAACCGATCGTGCCGGAAGGCTGGTTTGCGCCAATGAGTTGTTTATCAAATGGTTTAATGGCCCGGCTGTTCCGCCTGAGTTGCCACTGGAAGCGGGAGGAAATGAATTGCTCTCCACCGCAGGTCGCGATGCGTGGCGGGATGGCCGCGGCTATGCCGAAGGCCTGAAACGCGGTGTCGCAGAATATAGCGCCAAGGTTGTGCGGGCCGGGCAGGGCGATGAATATCTGCTGTGGCAATTCAAGCCACAAATCGCAGCCGATATATTGGATGATACCATCCGCATGGTCGGCGGCGCAACCGGTCGCGCGATATCCGAGGCAGGCCTGTTGGCTGCAGTCATTGGTGGCGAAGGCCGCATTCGGGCATCGAACCAGGCCTTTGCCATGCGTGCAACCGGGCGCAGTGAAGCCAATATATCGGGTCGCAATTTTATCAATTTTCTGCGCTCCGATGACAAAGGCACGATATTTTTTGAACGGGAAGGACAACATGGCACGCCGGTTCGTCTGTTCCATATTCCGCTGGAACGGAACAAAGAAAAAAGTCCGGCATTAATATTGTTGATTGATGACGATGGCGGGATGATGGAACGCGGGAAAGCGCTTGAGCAGGTTGAATCCATGCTTTCGCTATTGCCTCTTGGTCTTGCGCTGACCGATCGGGACGGGCGATTCCTCTTTCTTAACGAGGCATTTGGCAAAACGGCTGGATTGCGCGAAGGTGAACAACCGCTTTATCCCGGTGACTTGATGATCAAGGATGATAAGTCGGCCGTCGCAGATGCCGTCCGTCGCTATGCCAGCGGTCAGCCGATGTCGGGAGACCTCGCGGTCCGGCTAAGGGCTGGTGGGGAAGACCCGGTTGCGCTTGGCATCGCCGGGGTCCGCGGGCTTGGTGACGCGGCTGTGTTGCTTTCGATCAAGGACAATAGCGAAGAGACGAAGCTCAAAAGCCAGGTCGCACAGGCAACCAAGATGCAGGCTGTCGGACAGCTCGCTGGCGGCGTAGCGCATGATTTCAATAATATCCTTACCGCAATTATTGGGCATTGTGATTTAATGTTGCTGCGCCATGCACCGGGCGATAGCGATTATGATGATATCCAGCAGGTTAGAAATAACTCGAACCGTGCGGCTGGTCTGACACGTCAATTGCTTGCCTTTTCGAGGCAGCAGACATTGCGACCGCAGGTGTTGCAGCTACCCGATGTGGTTGCGGATGTTTCCAATCTATTGAAGCGCCTGCTAGATGATAATATCGAGCTTGAGGTGAAGCATGGCCGCAACCTTGGCCTGGTGCGGGCTGATCCCGGCCAGCTCGAACAGGTGATCATCAATCTTGGTGTTAACGCCCGGGATGCGATCAACGCAAAATCCAACAAGGGCGGCAAGATTTCGGTTACAACCGAGGCTGTAACAGCATCTGATGTGCGGGCGCTGAAAAGCGACATATTGCCTGTCGGTGATTATACCGCGCTGATTATTGCCGATACCGGCAAAGGCATACCGCCCGACGTGATTGGCAAGATTTTCGAGCCATTTTTCACGACCAAGGAAGTCGGCAAGGGTACGGGCCTCGGCCTTTCGACCGTCTATGGCATTGTGAAGCAGTCCGGCGGTTATATTTTTGCGGATTCCGCTCCGGGTGCAGGCGCGACTTTCTCCATCTACTTCCCGGTTCACACGCTATCGGGAGAGGAAGCTACACGGGCTGCGAGACCAGCGAAAGCTGCGGTCACAAAAGAGCTTTGGGGGAGTGGTCATATTCTTCTGGTTGAGGATGAAGACATGGTCCGCGCCGTTGCCGAGCGCGCTCTGACCCGACAGGGGTACACCGTGGTGACGGCCAGCGATGGCGAAGAAGGGCTGGATTATCTCAATGCGCAGGCCGATAGTGACGAGAAATTCGATATCATCGTTTCTGATGTGGTGATGCCGAATATGGATGGACCGGCGATGGCCAAACAGGCGCGGGAGAAATATCCTGAACTGCCAATATTATTCATGTCAGGCTATGCAGAGGAGCAACTGCGCAAATCCATTGATCTTGATAATGTGGCGTTCCTGCCAAAGCCTTTTTCGGTGGCGCAGATCGCAGAGGCGGTCGGAAATATTTTGGCCGAACATGCTAAATAGTGGGTGTTCTGTAACCATAAATACATATCAAACAAAGGCTTAAGTGCCACCAAAAATATTTTCGTTCCCCTCTTGTTCTTGTAGAACAAATGCGGTACATCATATCCATCATTGATTGATATGACGCAAACATTTAGCGAAGGGGACAGGCAAATGGCTACCAATTTAAAAGTCGTAGAAACGGACAATCAGTTGAACTCATCAGAAAGACAAAAGGCGCTGGACGCCGCACTGGCGCAAATTGATCGCGCCTTTGGCAAAGGCTCCGCCATGAAGCTGGGCCAGCGCAAAGCATTGGACATTGAAGCGATCTCTACCGGTTCACTGGGGCTGGATATCGCGCTGGGTATTGGCGGATTGCCAAAGGGCCGCGTCATTGAAATTTATGGCCCTGAAAGCTCCGGCAAGACAACACTGGCTCTGCATGTAATCGCCGAGGCGCAAAAAAACGGTGGCACGGCAGCCTTTGTTGACGCGGAACATGCGCTTGATCCAGTCTATGCCAAAGCATTGGGCGTGAATACCGATGAGCTGATTATTTCGCAGCCTGACACAGGTGAGCAGGCACTTGAGATTACTGACACTTTGGTTCGATCCAATGCGGTTGACATATTGGTTGTCGATTCGGTTGCCGCACTGGTGCCGCGCGCTGAAATTGAGGGCGAAATGGGGGATACCCATGTCGGTCTGCAAGCGCGTTTGATGAGCCAGGCGCTGCGCAAGCTCACCGGTTCAATCAGCCGTTCCAAATGCATGGTGATCTTCATCAACCAGATCCGGATGAAAATTGGCGTGATGTATGGCAGCCCTGAAACAACCTCGGGCGGCAATGCGCTGAAATTCTATGCTTCGGTTCGCCTCGACATAAGACGCACGGGGCAGATCAAGGAACGGGATGATATTGTTGGCAACTCGACCCGCGTGAAAGTGGTGAAAAACAAAGTCGCACCGCCGTTTAAGCAGGTCGAATTTGATATCATGTACGGGCAGGGCATTTCCAAGGTCGGCGAGATTATAGATCTTGGTGTGAAGGCCGGAGTGGTCGAAAAATCGGGTGCATGGTTCTCCTACGATTCTGTTCGTATCGGGCAGGGCCGCGAAAATTCCAAGCGCTTCCTCCTTGAAAATCCCGAGATGATGGACAAGCTGGAAAACCAGATTCGCGGCAAGCAGGAAGTCGTCGCCGAGGAAATGATGACCGGTCCGATTGGCAAGGCCAGCGATGGCGACGACGGCGATGATGCGGAGTAATTAAAACTCGATTCACGTTGTGCTTTTTGAACCATTCCTCAGCCATCTGAGAATGAGCGGGGCGGGAATCACCAAGAGTCGATAGTTTTCACATTGCAATTTCAAGTTTGCCGGATCACTCTCCCCCGAGGCGATCCATGGCATCCGGGTCGTCCTTCTGTCCCCCGACATCAAGGACGGCCCCTTTTTTTTTGTTTTTGATGATCATGTAGAATGTTGGAAAAGATTGACATTTGGCAGATTACAACGCTTCGTTGGCCCAAACTTTGACGAACTTTGAACTATTGGGAAGGCCAAAACCGCAATGACCACCATCGTCCATCATTTAGAAAATAGCCGCTCTCAGCGCATAATCTGGCTACTCGAAGAGCTCGGACTTCCCTATGAAATCAAGCGCTATGAGCGACACCCCAAAACCAGCAAGGCACCTGCTAGTCTCAAAGCGATCCATCCACTCGGTAAATCACCGATGATCGAGGATGATGGCGAGGTGATTATCGAGACCGCCGCCATTGCCGAATATCTGGTTGCAAAGGCGGGTGGTAAATTGGGCGCGCCGAACGATCCGAAAGGTGCGCGTCTCTATACCCAATACCTCCATTTTGCCGAGGGCTCCATGATGCCGCCCTTATATGGCTTGCTGGTCGTCGGGCGCCTCGGCTTGCTTGGTCTTCCCGCCAGAAAAACGGTTGACCAGATGGTCACCGACCTGCTTGTCTGGCTGGAAACCGAGTTGCAGGGTCGCAGCTATTTCGCGGGCGATGAACTCACGGCGGCGGACATCATGATGAGCTTTCCGCTGGAAGCTTGCCAGACACGTGCTGGCCTGGATGCGCGCTACCCGAATTTGCAGGCATGGTTGAAGTGCATCCATGATCGCTCCCAATATCGAACCGCGCTCGAAAAAGGCGGACCTTATGCCTACGCTTGACGGCTGATCAGAAATCGCAACCATTAGCGCATCAGTCAGTTCATCTGGGATTGTAAACCTATGGGTGCTCGCCTAAGTCAATTTCATGCAAACGACCAATGACATAAGACGCTCTTTTCTGGAGTATTTTGGCAAACAGGGGCATGAGATTGTCGCTTCTTCGCCGTTGATCCCGCACAATGATCCGACATTGATGTTCGTCAATGCCGGGATGGTGCCGTTCAAGAACGTCTTCACTGGCGCTGAGAAGAGCAATTTCCCGACGGCAACATCGAGTCAGAAATGCGTTCGCGCGGGCGGCAAACATAATGATCTAGATAATGTTGGTTATACCGCCCGGCATCATACGTTTTTTGAGATGCTTGGTAACTTCTCCTTTGGCGACTATTTCAAGGAACAGGCGATCCACAATGCCTGGGAGTTACTCACCAAAGAGTGGGGGATTGCTCCCGATAAATTGACGGCTACGGTTTACCATACGGACGATGAGGCGTTTGATCTGTGGCGCAAAATTTCAGGCCTGCCGGAAGAGCGCATCATCCGGATTGCGACGGATGATAATTTCTGGTCGATGGGCGATACCGGACCTTGCGGCCCGTGCAGTGAAATATTCTATGACCATGGGGATCATATTCCGGGCGGTCCTCCGGGCAGCCCGGATGAAGACGCCGACCGCTTTGTCGAAATCTGGAACCTCGTCTTCATGCAATATGACCAGCATGCCGACGGCAATCGCATTGAACTGCCCAAGCCATCCATCGATACCGGGATGGGGCTGGAGCGCGTCGCGGCCGTGATGCAGGGCGTCCACGACAATTATGAAATTGACCTATTCAAAGCGCTGATCGCCCAATCCGGCTCGCTGACGGGAACCGAAACGACGGGTGCCAATCAGGCGAGCCACCGGGTTATCGCCGATCATCTGCGTGCTTCATCTTTCCTTGTGGCTGACGGTGTGCTGCCAGCAAATGAAGGGCGCGGTTATGTTTTGCGCCGGATCATGCGACGCGCGATGCGTCACGCGCATCTCCTTGGAGCAGTTGAGCCTTTGATGCACCATATGGTCGGTGCGCTGACCGGCGAAATGGGCAATGCCTTCCCCGAGCTTATCCGCGCCAGGCCGTTGATCGAGGAAACATTGCTGCGGGAAGAAACCAATTTTCGCCGGACGTTGGATAATGGCCTCAAGCTGCTGGATGCCGAGATTGCAGATATGTCTGCTGGCGATACGCTCCCCGGGGAAACCGCATTCAAGCTCTATGACACATTTGGTTTCCCTTATGATTTGACTGAAGATGCATTGCGGGCAAAGTCGCTAGGCGTTGACCGCGCCGGATTTGATGCTGCTATGGCCGAGCAAAAAGCAGCGGCACGTGCGGCCTGGAAGGGTTCCGGCGATCAGGCTTCGGAAACCATCTGGTTCGATATTGCCGAGCGCGAAGGCAGTACCGAATTTACCGGTTACACCTCCGAAGAGGGAGAGGGTGTGGTCGTCGCTCTGGTGAAAGATGGCGCAGAAATCAAATCGGTATCTGCTGGTGACGAAGTCACTATATTGACCAACCAGACGCCTTTTTACGGCGAAAGCGGCGGACAAATGGGTGACAGTGGCAAGCTTTCCGGCGCTGACGGTCTTATTGCAACTATTTCGGACACCGGCAAACCGCTGGGGCGCCTCCACACACATAATGCCAAAATAATATCGGGTTCGATCACCGTACGAGATTCGGTGCATTTGACGGTTGACGCAACGCGCCGAACGCAATTGCGTGCTAATCATAGCGCCACCCACTTGCTGCACAAGGCGCTAAGACACCATCTCGGCGATCATGTGACACAAAAGGGCAGCCTTGTAGCGCCAGACCGGTTGCGGTTCGATTTCTCCCATATGTCTGCGCTTGACGGTGCACAGATCAAGTCCGTGGAAGCGGATGTGAATGCCCAAATTCGCGGAAACAGCGAGGTTGTCACGCGACTGATGACTCCTGATGATGCCGTGGCTGCGGGCGCGCTGGCGTTATTTGGCGAAAAATATGGCGACGAAGTCCGGGTTCTATCGATGGGCCGCGAGCACAAAGTCGATTATTCCGTCGAGCTATGCGGCGGAACCCATGTCAATGCGCTGGGTGATATCGGGTTGATGGTTATCATATCAGAATCGGCGGTATCCAGCGGCGTCCGGCGGATAGAAGCGTTGACCGGAGAAGCGGCCAGGCTTTGGCTTGCGGATCGCGACGCGAAGTTAAAATCAATTGCAGCAGCATTAAAATCCTCACCCGAAGAAGCCGCTGATCGCGTTTTGGCGCTGGTCGAAGAGCGCAAGAAGCTCGACCGGGAACTAACAGAAGCAAAGAAAGCATTGGCGCTGGCCGGTGACGGCGGTGGATCAGCACAAAGCGAAGTGAAAACAATCGGCGATGTACAATTCAGCGGGCAGGTCATCCAAGGATTGAACCCAAAAGAATTGCGCGGACTGATTGATGAAGCGAAGAAGCAGACGCCCAGTGGCATCAGCGCATTAATCGCGGTGAATGATGGCCGGGCAACAGTTGCGGTTGGCGTTACTCAAGACTTGATCGGCAAGTTCAGTGCCGTTGATCTCGTGCAAGCCGGTGTCTCTGCAGTGGGCGGAAAAGGTGGCGGTGGACGACCGGATATGGCGCAAGGCGGCGGACCAGATGGCACCAAAGCCGACGATGCGATTGCTGCAATAGAAGCTATTCTTGCGGGCTGAGTCCGTCGGGTACCAAATCGTCCGCTGTTGCCTGACCAGTTTTTGTCGACATGGATTTGAGGATCGGCATGTTTTCCAGGTCCCCCTCATCTTGTATGCGTTGGCGAAAAACATCACGCATTTCGTGGATCGATGCGATGACCGGCCCCATGGCAACACCGTTTTCAACCAATATGGCTTCTGATAACTGGAGCGACCCTTCCAGTGCTTCCGGCACTGCATTGGTCGCACCGGCCTGATAAAGCTCGCTGGCATGTTCTATGTCCCGTGCACGGGCGATGATCGGCAAGTCCGGCACCCATGCACGCACTTTTTTGACAATTTGAACCGAAAGCACCGGCTCATCCATGGTCAAAACTAGCGCTTTGGCATGACCCAGTCGCAGGCGATCAAGCATCTCGTTGCGCGATACATTACCAAATATTATCGGATAGCCTTCGCGGCGCGCTTTTGCCACGGCATCAATGTTTGATTCGACTGCCAGAAATTTCTGGTCATGGGTTTTGAGCAAATCGGCAACCAGCCGACCAACCCTACCGAAGCCGATGATGATTGTTTGTTGCGCTTCAACCGGCTGTTCATCCGGCGCAGCCCCGCCATCGCTGCGCATCTCGATGCGCCTTGCCATGTCATGGCCAAAGCGCGCCAGCAGTGGCGTGATGGTAAGTCCGATTGCGGTAACAATCTGCCAAAACGCCGCAGTCTGAGGCTGAATGAGCTGCGCTTGAGCGGCTGCTGCGAGAACAATAAGCGTTGTTTCAGAAGGGCTGGCCATCAGCACGCCCGCTTCAGTGGCAGTCCCAATACGTGCCCCGGCAAAGCGCAGCAAACCACCTGTTACAATGGCTTTGACTAATACCACTCCGACAACAGCAGTGATCAGGCTAGCCCAGTTTTCAAGGATAACACGAATATCAACCTGCATCCCGACGGTGATAAGAAATACGCCTAGGGCTAGGCCCTTAAATGGCTCCATGATGACCTCAACTTCACCATGATACTCGGTTTCGGCGATTAGCAGGCCAGCAAGCAAGGCACCGACTATCGGCGACAATCCCGTAGCGGCGGTTGCCAGGCTGGCGAGAATGATTACCAACAGACTCACCGCCAGAAACAATTCCGGGCTTTTGGTACGGGCAGCTTGGGCAAAAATGCGCGGCAGGAGCAGACGGCCCAATACCAACATTCCGATGATCACGCCGCCACCGATCAACAAGGTGGTGATCATTTCATCGCCAGATGATCCGCTGGCATAAGTGGGGGCAAGAACGCCTAGAAGGAAGATGATCGGAACAATGGCGACGTCTTCGAACAACAGCATGGCAAGGGCCGCTCGGCCAACCGGGCTTTTGGTGCCTGACATTGGCAAGACCAATGCTGTTGATGAAAGTGCAAGAGCCAATCCAAGGCCTAGCGCCCCGGCGGCACTTTGGCCGATAAGATAAAGCACAAATCCGATAATCAAGCCTGAGACGATCAATTCTGCAGCACCCACGCCGAAAACCAGTTTTCTAAGCGACCACAGGCGCTTGAACGACAATTCCAGGCCGATGGAGAACAGCAGTAAAACAATGCCAAACTCTGCGAAAGGTTCAATTGCCTCTCGATCGCTGATGGTCAGAAACCGCAACCAGTCATATTGCCCTTGCAGCGAGCCAAGCCCGGAAGGGCCGAGCAGAACACCGACAAGGATGAAGCCGATAATTGGTGTGATACGGAAACGGGCGAAGGCTGGAATAATAATTCCGGCAGCGCCCAGGATGACTATGGCATCTACAAAGGCGGGATTATCAAGAGGTGAGTGCATCAAGCGACTCTATACGCAAAAGATGCTATTTGTCAGCAAGTTCAGTGATGGAGCGCGAAATGAGTGATCACAACCCGGATGTTTTAATCGTTGGTGGCGGTCCGGCGGGAATGATGGCCGGGCTTTTGTTCGCTCGAGCGGGTCTTGAAGTGACAGTGTTTGAGAAACACGCCGATTTCCTCCGCGATTTTCGGGGAGATACTGTCCATCCTTCGACAATGGAGATTTTGGATCAATTGGGCGTGCTCGGTCGATTTCTGGAGCGGCCGCACAGCAAAGTTACCA
The DNA here is from genome assembly GCF_012516475.1 of Parasphingorhabdus halotolerans. NCBI lineage: Bacteria > Pseudomonadati > Pseudomonadota > Alphaproteobacteria > Sphingomonadales > Sphingorhabdaceae > Parasphingorhabdus > Parasphingorhabdus halotolerans. Next base: position 3,260,598 of record NZ_CP051217.1, read on the forward strand.
ATGCCAGAATCACGATAGCAGGAGAAACGCTGACAGTTGGGGAGCTTACCGATCTCGATACGCCAGCTCCGTTTATCGCAATGATGCCGCAATGGGAGTTTCTTGATTTCCTGAAAACCGAAGCGTCGGCTTTTCCGAGTTTTCAGCTTGAGATGGTCAGCGAAGTGATCCGCTTTGATGAACATGAGGGAAGGATTAGCGGCGTCACTCTATCCGATGGGCGCTCCATCATAGCCGATAAACTGGTTATTGCCGCAGATGGCCGCGGCTCTCTCGTTCGGCGGTCTGCGATGTTGCCGGTTACGGAATTTGGTGCTCCAATGGATGTGTTCTGGTTTGCAGTTCCCAAAATCGACAAGGGCGGCGATGTGGTGCGCGGAATCGTAAATGCCGGATCGATGATGGTCATGATTGATCGCAATGATTATTGGCAATGCGCATTCATCATTCCGAAGGGTGGTGCCGCTGCCGTGAAGGCTGAAGGCATTGCTGCATTGCGGGAGCGGATTGAGGCCGTAGCCCCCGACCTTGGTTCACTGGATAATGTGCTGACAGATATGGATCAGTTCCACCTGCTATCAGTGATTCTGGATCGGCTTGATTGTTGGCACCGGCCGGGTCTGTTGGCTATCGGTGATGCGGCACATGCGATGTCACCCGTCGGCGGGATAGGTATTAACCTTGCCATTCAGGATGCTGTTGCGGCGGCGAATATCTTGGCGGGACCGCTAAAAAATCTGCCCGATGTTGATCATCTGTTGAAGGACGTGGAAAAGCGGCGCCTTTGGCCAACAAGGATTGTGCAGGCGGGACAAAAGGCAGTGCAGGACCGATTGATTAGTGTTTTTTTGGAGTCTGACGCGGCGATAGTCAAACCGCCACTTCCATTACGTCTGTTCAATCGATATCCTTTATTACGTAGAATCCCGGGCCGCATAGTGGGCCTGGGAATTCGGCGGGAACGGGTGACGTCGCCGGTTGGTTGAACCGATTATTTCCAGTCGTTCATTTCGGTTTCGAGATTGGAACGGACCGCTTCAAAAAACTGTTCGGTGGTCATCCATGCCTGATCGGGACCAATAAGGATCGCGAGATCTTTGGTCATGTCGCCATTTTCAACCGTTTGGATGCAAACACGTTCCAGCGTTTCTGCAAACTTGGTGACCTCGGGTGTATCATCAAACTTTCCGCGGTAGATCAGGCCGCGCGTCCATGCGAAGATGGAGGCAATCGGGTTGGTTGATGTGGCCTTGCCTTGCTGATGCTGACGGTAATGGCGGGTGACCGTGCCGTGGGCGGCTTCCGCCTCAACGCAGTCTCCGCTTGGTGTCATCAGTACAGAAGTCATCAGTCCAAGCGAACCAAAGCCTTGCGCAACCGTGTCGGACTGCACGTCACCATCATAATTTTTACAGGCCCAGACAAACTTGCCGCTCCATTTCATTGCGGAAGCAACCATATCGTCGATAAGGCGATGCTCGTAAGAGATTCCCGCCTTGTCAAACTGAGGTTTGAACTCAGCTTCGAATACTTCTTCAAACAGATCTTTAAAGCGGCCATCATATTTTTTCATGATGGTGTTCTTTGTGGAAAGATAAACAGGCCATTCGCGGTTCAGGCCATAGTTCATGCTGGCGCGTGCAAAGTCGCGGATCGAATCGTCCAGATTATACATGGCCATTGCCACGCCCGCCGACGGGAACTGAAAGACTTCTTCATCCTGCACGCTGCCATCGTCGCCTTCGAAGATAAGGCGCAGCTTACCGGGGCCGGGGACAATTATGTCGGTCGCGCGATATTGGTCACCAAAAGCGTGACGCCCGATAACTATGGGGTCGGTCCAACCTGGCACCAAGCGGGGAACATTATCGATTACGATCGGTTCGCGAAAGACAACACCGCCAAGGATATTACGGATGGTCCCATTCGGAGATTTCCACATCCGCTTCAGGTCAAATTCCTCGACCCGGGCTTCGTCAGGTGTGATCGTCGCACATTTGACGCCCACACCATGCTTTTTGATCGCGTTGGCGGCATCAACCGTAATCTTGTCGTTCGTCGCATCTCGCTTCTCAACAGACAGATCATAATAGTGCAGGTCGATGTCGAGATAAGGTTCAATCAGCTTCTCGCGAATCCATTGCCAGATGATGCGAGTCATTTCATCGCCATCAAGTTCTACGACCGGATTTTTGACCTTAATTTTCGACATTGATTATGTTCTTTCCTGATATTGGAAATTGCAGAGGAGGCTAAGTTATGAATCTCTTAGCAAAGATCGCAATATGTTCAACCATCTGTTCGGTTTTTGAACGCTTTGGTGAGGAAAGTCGATAAGCGAGTGTTGTCAGAACTTGTAGCGCACACTAAGTAGGCCGCATGGCAATAGAGAAATATTCAAACAAGGGCCTCGGCGAAGCCAAGTGGTCATTTCCTCCGGTACATCCTGAAGGTCGAAAGTTCGCAGTTATTGCGGCTGGCATCACAGCAGTTTTTGCTTTCTTGGCATGGGAAACATTGGCCTGGCCGATGGCGGGCATAACGATCTGGGTGCTAGCATTTTTTCGTGATCCAAAAAGGGTTACGCCGCTTGGTGACAAGTATATTATCGCACCCGCTGACGGGCTCGTAAATCTGATCACACCGGTAAAGGCTCCGGTGGAACTGCAGGGCGAAGGCGGCCTTGGTGATGAAGAAGTGCTGCGGGTCTCGATTTTCATGAGTGTGTTCGATGTCCATATTAATCGCACCCCGATTGAGGGGACCGTCAAACGTCAAGCTTATATTTCCGGCAAGTTTTGAGTGCTGACCTTGATAAGGCGAGCGAAGATAACGAACGCCAGCATTTTCTGGTTGAGCGCAATGATGGTCTGAAAATTGGTTTCACGCAAATCGCTGGCTTAGTGGCGCGGCGGATTATGGCGTTTGTAAAAGAAGGCGATTTTGTTGCCGCTGGGCAGCGCATCGGGTTAATCCGCTTTGGCAGTCGCGTAGATGTCTATCTACCGAAAGGCACTACTCCGAGTGTTGTGCTTGGGCAGCGCACAATTGCTGGCGAAACGATCATTGCTGAAGTCGGCCAGGTGAAGGAAATCGAAGGGGTCGGCCAATAATGCCGAGCTTGGACAACTAGGTATATGGCCAGCAAGAGGAACAAACGACCCGAACGCGGAATTTCATTGCGAGCTTTTGCGCCCAACGCGGTGACAGCGTTGGCGCTTTGCGTCGGTCTGAGTGGTGTCCGTTTTGCATATATGGAAAATTGGGTATTGGCCGCCGGTGCGGTGGTACTGGCCGGAATCCTGGATGCGCTGGATGGCCGGGTCGCAAGATTGCTTAACGCAGAAAGTCGCTTTGGTGCTGAGCTCGATTCACTGTCAGATGTCATTGCATTTGGAGTGACGCCAGCGCTGATCCTGTTTTTTTGGTCATTACAAAATATGCCGCAGTTCGGATGGGTCATTTCCTTGACATTGGCGGTCGGCTGTGCGCTGCGGCTGGCGCGGTTCAACGCGCAAATTGATGACGACGACCAACCCCATAAATCAGCCGGATTCCTGACAGGCATTCCCGCGCCAGTGGGGGCAGGGCTTGCCATGTTGCCATTATATCTATGGATGATTACCGATCTTGAGCTTTTCCGGCACTACAGCATTGTTGGCCCGTGGATCGTGGTAAACGCGTTTCTGCTGATCTCCAACACTGCAACCTATAGCTGGTCTTCTTTAAGGTTGCGCAAGAATATCCGTTTGGAAGCATTGATGCTATTTGCATTGATGGGTGTTGCTCTAATTACCAGCCCGTGGGTTACCCTAGCCGCGATCAGCGTTGCATATATTGCCCTGATACCATTTAGTATCAGAAGCTATGCCAAGGTTAAGCGGCAACGCGAGCTGGACGCGAACTAGCAGACGAACGATAAGAGCGATGCTGCACCATCAGGTGCTGCGGCATAAGTTGACGCGCTTTATAAGGTCGCGCGATATTTGCCGAGTGCACCTTTTCGCCGGAAACTCCAGACAATAATACCGCAGTGATCTTTTCCCGATAACCCAGAAACATGGATGCGATCACGACGATAGCTCCAATGAGAGCGCTTGTAAAAAACGTGGTTGTAATAATTATGAGCATCATATTATCCTCAGTGTTCTTTCTATGAACGATATATGTTCTATAAATGTTCCAATTGTCAATGATTATCTTCAATGGCTACTCAATGGTTCGTTAGACTCATGCATGATGTTACGGTTCCCCGTGTTTTTGGTTGCATTCCGGACGAATCACGATTACTGCGCCGTCCATTCCACATGGAAAGCACTCATACCGGTGCCAAAGCCGACCTTTGAGGTCGCCCGAGGTTCTCAGCTTTCCAGAGGCATAACCGGATAAGGAGAAATATTATGGCGGCCCCTGTCGTCACCCTACAGCAATTGATTGAAGCCGGAGTTCACTTCGGCCACCAGACCCACCGCTGGAACCCGAAGATGAAACCATATATCTTTGGAGCCCGCAACGGCGTCCATATTCTTGACCTTTCGCAGAGCGTTCCGTTGTTCGCTCGTGCGCTTGATTTTGTCGCCAATGCGGTTTCATCGGGTGGTAAGGTTCTTTTCGTCGGCACAAAGCGTCAGGCACAAGAGCCTATTGCAGAAGCAGCACGCGCAAGCGGCCAGCATTTTGTTAACCATCGTTGGCTCGGCGGCATGCTGACTAACTGGAAAACCATCTCCAATTCGATCCGCCGGATGAAAACTCTAGAAGAGCAGCTTGGTGGCGACACCGCTGGCTTCACCAAGAAAGAAGTTCTGCAGATGACTCGCGAGCATATCAAGCTCGAAGCATCTTTGGGCGGTATCCGCGACATGGGCGGTATTCCTGATGTCATGTTCGTAATTGATGCGAACAAGGAAGAACTGGCCATTAAGGAAGCCAACGTTTTGGGCATTCCAGTTGTTGCTATTCTTGATTCCAACGTTGATCCGTCTGGCATCGCGTTTCCAGTACCGGGCAATGATGATGCAGCGCGGGCAATCCGCCTGTACTGCGAATCCGTTGCTGCTGCCGCCACCAAAGGTGGTCAGGACGCAGCCGTCGCTTCTGGCGCTGATCTCGGTGCAGCTGTGGCACCTCCAGTTGAGGACATTGTTTCGAGCGAAGCCAACGCTAGCGCAATGGCAGCCGGTGAAGCTGCTGCAATAGCAGAAGTTGTTGATGCCCCAGCTGTTGCGGAACCTGCTCCAGTCGTTGCTGAAGCGGCGCCAGTTGCTGTCGCCCCAGTTCCGGTTGAAGAACCAAAAGCTGAAGAGCCAAAAGCTGAGGAAGCAAAGGCAGAAGAGCCTAAGGCAGAGCCAAAAGCAAAAAAGCGCCAGCTAAAAAAGTGGCAGCCAAAAAGCCCGCTGCAAAAAAGGCTGACGAAAAGGCCTGAGCTTGAACCATCTTTTTGCGATCATATATTGATCGCATAGAAAATTCGAGGGGCGGCAACTATTGCTGCCCCTTCAATATCATTCCCCACACGAGAAATTGAGGAACAAAAAAATGGCTATTACAGCAGCAGCAGTGAAAGAACTGCGTGAGCGTTCAGGCGCTGGCATGATGGATTGCAAAAAAGCGCTGAGCGAGACCAATGGCGACGTTGAAGCAGCAGTTGATTTGCTCCGCACCAAAGGCCTTGCCGCCGCACAGAAAAAATCAAGCCGAACGGCCGCAGAGGGCCTTGTCGGCGTCGCTGTCGAAGGCACCAAAGGTGTTGCTGTCGAAGTCAACAGCGAAACTGATTTTGTCTCGAAGAACGATCAATTCCAAACCTTCGTGAGCGATGTCACCAATGTTGCTCTCTCTGTAGGCGGCAATGAAGTGGAAGCGCTGACTGCGGCTGATTATCCTGCCGGTGGAACAGTTGCAGAGGCGTTGACCAACAGCATTGTAACAATTGGTGAAAATCAGGCGATCCGCCGGATGAAGACTGTTGCCGTTTCTAGCGGTATGGTTGTTCCATATGTCCACAATGCGGTAACTCCGAATATGGGCAAGATCGGCGTTTTGGTGGCTTTGGAAAGCAGCGCAGGGGCAGACGTTCTTGAGCCTCTCGGCAAGCAGATCGCAATGCATATTGCAGCAGCGTTCCCGATGGCTTTGACCGCCGATGGTCTGGATCAGGAAACGCTGGAGCGCGAACGTGCCATCGCAACGGAGAAGGCGGCAGAATCCGGCAAGCCAGCAAATATCATCGAGAAAATGGTTGATGGCGCGATTGCAAAATTCGCCAAAGAAAATGCTCTGCTTAGCCAGGTTTTCGTCATGGACAATAAAACACCTATCGCACAAGTTGTCGAGCAGGCTGGCAAAGATGCTGGCGTAGACATCAAGTTGACAGATTATGTTCGCTTCCAGCTTGGTGAAGGCATTGAGAAAAAAGAAGAAGATTTTGCGGCAGAAGTTGCAGCGGCAGTTGGTGGCTAGCCTCTATAGGGTAAACTAAGCCATTCTAAATAATTCGAGCGGTAACGCTTGGCAGCATGGCGCGGACTATCTATGGTCTGCGCCATTGTTGTTTTTGGGGCCGGATGAGTGATTCCGGCAGGATGGAATTTGCATGAAGAGACCTGCTTTTAAGCGCATTTTGCTGAAGCTTTCCGGCGAGGCCTTGATGGGATCCGGCGAGTTCGGGATTGATCCGGATACTGTGGCCCGGGTGGCTGCAGAAGTGAAGGCCGCCAAAGAGGTTGGTTTTGAACTTGTCTGGTAATCGGCGGCGGCAATATTTTTCGCGGTATGGCTGGTGCAGCGGCAGGCATGGATCGCGCGCAAGCCGATTACATGGGAATGCTGGCGACGGTGATGAACGCGCTGGCGATGCAGAACGCGCTGGAACAGATCGGCGTTACGACGCGGGTCCAATCGGCGATAGAGATGGATCAGGTCTGCGAACCTGTCATCCGACGTCGCGCTTTGCGCCATCTGGAAAAAGGCCGGGTAGTGATCTTTGCAGCTGGCGTCGGCAGCCCCTATTTCACCACAGATAGCGGCGCAGCGCTGAGAGCGGCCGAAATGCAATGTGACGCATTGTTCAAGGGAACAAGCGTTGATGGTGTCTACGATAGCGACCCCAAAACCAATATAGATGCAACGCGCTATGATGATGTAAGTTTTGACCGCGTTTTAAACGATAATCTCAAGGTGATGGATGCTAGCGCGATCGCGCTTTGCCGGGATAATGATATTCCCATCGTCGTCTTCTCAATCCGCGAGCAAGGCAATCTTGCAACCGTCTTGGGCGGCGGCGGAACCGCAACAATGGTCAGCACCACAGCATAGAAATAGGGGAGTTAGTATGGCGCGATATGATAAAGCCGAATTGCAGAAACGCATGAACAGCACGCTGGAGGCGCTCAAGCATGATCTGAGCGGCCTGCGCACCGGGCGCGCAAATACGCACTGCTGGATACGATTACTGTCGAGGTCTATGGCTCCAGATGCCGCTGAACCAGGTGGCAACGGTGTCTGTGCCGGAACCACGGATGCTGTCGTTCAGGTGTGGGACAAGGGCATATCCAGCCTGTTGAAAATCTATCCGTTCGGCTGGTCTTGGTCTCAATCCGATCGTAGACGGCCCTAACATTCGCCTGCCGATCCCTGATTTGACGGAAGAGCGCCGCAAGGATTTGGCAAAACTCACCGGTCAGTTTGCTGAAAAAGCGCGCATCGCTATCCGCAACGTCCGCCGCGATGGCATGGATGCTCTCAAGGCTGACGAGAATAAAAAGGAAATTGGTGAAGACGACAGGAAGCGTCTGGAAACGGAAGTGCAAAAACTCACCGATGACATGATTGCAGAAGCCGACAAGCATCCGAAGCCAAAGAACAGGAATCCTGACACAGTGAAGCTTTCTGCCGCCAGGAAGAACCGATGGGTTCGACGAAAGCGGCGATAATGCTGCTGATCTAACCTACGGCGCGCGTCATGTAGCGATCATCATGGATGGCAATGGGCGATGGCGAAACGTAAGCATTTGCCCCGCGCTCTGGGCCATAAAAGGGCGTTGAAGCGGTTCGGAATATCGTCCGATCTGCCGGTGAAATTGGCATTGAAGTCCTGACTATTTACGCCTTCTCGTCAGAAAACTGGATCGGCCAAAGGAAGAAGTCTCCGACCTGATGGGGTTGCTCAGCAATATATTCAGTCCGACATTGATTGAATTCGACGAAAATGGCATAAAGCTTAGGGTTATCGGTAACTATCGAGCGCTTGATGCGATATTGTTGACATGATCGACAATGCTCTGACACGTACCGCCAACAATGATAAAATGACCTTGGCCATCGCGCTGAATTATGGGGCGCAAGCGAGTTACTTCGCGCGGTCAAAACCATCGCGACGGCGGTTAAAGCGGTGATGTGGAGCCCGAGCAGATTGAAATAGGTCATATTTCGAGCGGGCTTGATACTGCGGAGTTACCGCCGCTCGACTTGCTCATCAGAACCTCCGGTGAAATCCGGCTATCGAATTTTCTACTGTGGCAGGCCGCTTATTCCGAACTTTACTTCACCGTACGTTGTGGCCGGACTTCGACAAGCGCGAA